>CAIVAH010000269.1 GCA_903903765.1 uncultured Methylococcaceae bacterium | reverse complement strand
GGTCATGATTACCTTTTTAGATGCTTGCGATAACAGCACTTCTAATATTAAACCCGATAACAACGGCTTAGGCTATCAGCCTGAAACAACTACACCAACGCCTAACAACCATAAACAAAGTACCTATTCTGGAGTTTTTCAGAAACCTGGAGAATTAGAACCTGCTGTCAACTTTTGGCGTAAAACTTATACCACATGGTATCGTTCTCAAGTCGCAATTCATGATGACCGTTATTTAGACGTAATCTATGAAGTCATAACCCTACACGGTGAAGTAGCAGAAAGCCTTACCACCGAACAAAAAGCCCAGATTAAAAATCGCCGCGATTTCTGGCACAACTATACAGTTTCACTAAACAATAAAATCCAAAATAACGAAACCTTAACAGCGCTTGATAAACAAATCATCGATAAGTTCAGAATAACCGGCAAACCCGTCAATAGCCTTCTTCAGGGCGCACCCGAGAGAGTCAGGTCACAAAGAGGCACCCGCGAACGCTTTATAAAAGGCGTGGAAATTAGTCACCGATATGAAAAACAATTTAAGAAGATATTTCATGATCACGGTTTACCAGAAGATTTAGCTTATTTACCGCATGTAGAATCTTCATTTCAGCCTAGCGCAAAATCATCTGCTGGCGCCGTTGGCATGTGGCAATTTACTAAATCTGCAGCAAAAACTTTTATGCCAGCGGGTGATAGAGTTGATCAACGCTTAGATCCCATTGCCTCTGCAAATGGTGCGGCCAAATATTTAAGCCATGCTTACAAAAAATTAGGTGATTGGCCAGTCGCTATCACTTCATATAATCATGGCATCGGTGGAATGAAACGCGCCCAAAACCGAGTAGGACGCAATTTTGTGGATATTGTAGATAATTATGATGGCCCAGCATTCGGCTTCGCCTCTAGAAACTATTATGCTCAATTTCTAGCTGCGCGTGAGATAGCAACTAACCCTAATTTTTATATACGCTAAACCTATTAAAACACGGGGAAAACCATCACCGCCGCGATCTTTTAATAGCTGCCGCTAATAAAGCTGGTTTTTTAGCTTGTTCTGTACATAAATAAAGTGGATTTGGCATAATTCCAACTCGAGCCAAATCCAAACGATCGGCATCAAAACAAGTCTGCACGGTGATATCGGCCTCAATTAAGCCATTGCTATGCTCACAACAAGCTTCTGTTAATAAGGTCATTTCAAGATCAGTCGCTTCAAAAAACCGATCTCTTAATTTCCACGCCAATTCAGCTCCCCGTATGCCATGTTCTGGATCTCTATGCTCATTAAAGCGCCGAGCATCATGAAAAAAAGCAAATAACTCGACTACATGTATAGAAGCGTTATTTTCTCTGGCTATCAAAAGGCCGTTATAACGGACTCTCGACCAATGACTGATGCCATGAAAACCATGCCAATCAAGGCAAAACTGGGCTTTTAAATATTGTATTAAGGCCGGCTTGTTAATGCGATTATCTTTCATAATTTTTTAAAATGACATTTGAATGAACTGTTGTAATATTCCAAGTTTATAATCGTTAAAAAATAAATCTGCTTAACTACAGACGGACACGCCATGAAAACACGACTCAATACCCACATTAGACTTATGGCAATTGCCATTTTTTTTGTGTTACTAACCGGTATTAGTGCTTTATTTTCAATAAATTCAATGCGCCAAGAGTTAGATTTGATTAATCAGTCACATCAGAAATTATTATCTGGGACTTTAGCCATTGAAGAAGCACATACACAATTTAAAATTCAAATTCAAGAATGGAAAAACTTACTTCTACGCGGCAATAATCCAGAAGATTTCCAAAAGTTTTATGCTTCTTTTAATAACCAAACAGACAAAGTTCAACTCCAATTAAACTCTGCAAAATCGGCGCTTGAAACAAACTATCCCAATGATCTTGAAGAAGTTATCAAAGAACACAAAGCCCTAGTTGAAACCTATCTAAACATATTATCTACTGCAAAGCTCGATAACTTAAATGGCATAGAAACTGTTGATAAATCAGTGCGTGGCATGGATCGTAACCTAGATAATTTATTTCCACAACTCACTAAAGAAACTACCCATAAATTACAACTACAAACACTAGTAGATAATGATTCACAGGCTAAATCTTATTCACAAAATACATTATTAATTAGTATTTTTGTAACGATAAGTATCATTTTTATCATTGTGTCTTTCTGGATTAGTCACCGAAAATCTTCTTAAATAGCACTCAATTGAAATTGTTTTCATGGAAATCACTCTTAATATTCTCTGTGGCTTAGGCCTGTTTTTTATTGGCATATCTGGAGTAAGTAAAAGCTTAAGACAACTAACCGGCGCTTCTTTTAGACGCCTAATGGCAAGAGCTGGAAATCATCCTTTATCTGCAGCCGCTACGGGCACCTTAGCTGGCTTATTACTGCAAAGCTCTAATGCAGTTACTTTTATTATCATTAGCTTAATTAGCACTAAAGCCCTTAACACGAAAGGTGGCATCCCCATTTTAGCTTGGGCAAATGTGGGCACCTCTGCTCTAGTTTTTTTAGCTTCAATGAACTTAAAACTGGTCGCACTTTTTCTATTAGCTGCCACTGGCATCTCCATGCACTTAAGTAACGATAAATCGCGTTACCAATATTTTATTACCGGACTGATGGGGCTAGGTCTATTGTTAATGGGGACTGATTTAATTAAAATTGGCGCCAAACCGTTGCAAGATATAGAAACTTTTAAGAGTCTAATATACTTTGCTGTAAATTACCCTTTGCTGTCTATCATGCTAGGTGTAGTTCTTGCCATATTTACCCAAAGCACCTCAACGGTTGCCGTTATTGCCATTGGCATGTCTCAATCTGGTTTATTTGGCCTAGACCAAACTTTATTACTGGTATTTGGCGCCAATATTGGCTCAGGCATTAGCACCGCCTTAATGGCCGCTAATTTAACTGGCACTAGCCGACAACTAGCCTACTTTCAATGCCTTTTTAAAACCGTAAGTTCACTCGTACTCATTGGCTTATTTTATTTTGAAAATATCTTAGGTTGGCCCTTATTAAAAACCATTATTGGTAATATTGATCCTAGATTAACAGGTCAAATTTCCTTAGCTTATTTAGCCTTACAATTAGCTGGTGTTATTAGCACATTACCTTTTAGCAAACCAATACTTGCCTTATGTAATCGTTTATCACCACCTACAAAACACGAAGAACTATCGAGTCCACAATACCTCTATGATCAAGCACTTGAAGATCCGCAAACAGCTATAGCACTTGCTGATTGCGAAGCCATCAACATTATAAGTCGAGCACCGAATCTATTGCCTTTTGATGGCACTTTACTAGATGATAAACATAGAGACATTATATTAAATAGCAGTTTGAGTGTATTGCAAGCATTGCGCAATTTTCTTGCCGAAATGCTCGATTATCAGCCAGACCTTGAAGTGGTAGAACGTAATCTAAAATTACAAGCACAAACAGAGTTAATTGAACAATTATTGGTAACGACCCATCAGATAAGCTTAACTTTAAATGCCCTACCCAAAACAACAGGTATTACCCAAATAAGTAATAATGTTATTGAAGGTTTGCATTTTATCTTATTAACCTTAGTGGACTGTGTGACAGAAACCGATAAAGAAAGCATTCCTTTATTAGAAATAATGACGGATGATCGAACAGAAATCATGAATCGATTACGTGAAATGCTCATGAAAGAAGCCAACGAAGTTGAACAATCTAATTACCAAGCGCTATTAAATGTCACAATTTTTCTGGATCGGGCCATTTGGGTCATTCGTAGACTCTTACTAACGCTTAAATAAAGCCTGTTACCAATCCATACCCAGTGCAATTTATAAGGAATCAGAACTTATTCTGTTATAATCATCTCATTTATAGCCGATTGAATGACAACATTCTGTTTAATCGCCGATAACAAAGCAATAACGCCCAACAACCTCATCATCAGTTAAATACCGTGGATTTAAAACATATCAGAAATTTCTCCATTATCGCGCATATTGATCATGGAAAATCGACCCTTGCAGACCGTTTTATTCAGATGTGTGGTGGTTTAAGTGACCGAGAGATGTCTGCGCAAGTGCTAGACTCTATGGATATTGAAAGAGAGCGTGGCATCACTATTAAAGCTCAAAGTGTCACATTAGAATTTAAAGCTCAAGACGGTGAAACCTATCAACTTAACTTTATTGACACACCGGGTCATGTAGACTTTTCATACGAAGTATCACGCTCTTTAGCCGCCTGCGAAGGCGCCTTGCTAGTAGTTGATGCCGCTCAAGGTGTTGAGGCGCAAAGTGTCGCTAACTGCTATACAGCCATTGAACAAGGTTTAGAAGTGGTACCGGTGCTTAATAAAATCGACTTACCCTCTGCTGAACCAGAACGCGTTAAAAACGAAATCGAAGAAGTCATTGGAATTCCGGCCGACGAAGCCCTGATGATTAGCGCTAAAACCGGTTTAGGTGTATTAGATGTTTTAGAACAGTTAGTCATCAAAGTACCACATCCAGTAGGTGACCCAGAAGGCCCCTTACAAGCCTTAATCATTGACTCTTGGTTTGATAGTTATTTAGGCGTAGTGTCTTTAGTTAGAATTATGCATGGCAGTATTCGACGCAAACAAAAGATTACCATTATGTCGACTGGAAAATCTTTTATCGCTGAAAAAGTCGGGGTATTTACGCCTAAACGCTTAGAAAAAGAACTATTAAATACCGGCGAGGTAGGGTTTGTAGTGGCGGGTATTAAAGATATTTTTGGCGCACCAGTCGGTGATACTATCACTTGGACAGACAAGCCAGCCCCTGAACAACTCACTGGTTTTCAACGCGTACAACCTCGTGTATTTGCAGGCTTATACCCTGTTAGCTCTGATGATTATGAAGGCTTACGCGAAGCGCTAAATAAATTAAACCTCAATGATGCGGCTTTACAATTCGAACCCGAATCTTCACAAGCATTAGGCTTTGGTTTCCGTTGTGGGTTTTTAGGAATGTTGCACATGGAAATTGTGCAAGAACGCTTAGAGAGAGAATACGACGTCGACCTTATTACGACAGCACCTACCGTAGTCTATGAAGTGATCACTCAAACTGGTGATATTTTAATGGTTGATAACCCAGCCGATTTACCGGATGGCGGTGTCGTTAAAGAAATTAGAGAACCCATTATTCGCGCCAATATTTTAGTACCCCAAACTTACTTAGGGGGCGTTATCACCTTATGTATTGAGAAGCGCGGTATCCAAAAAGATATGCAATATGTCGGTAGCCAGGTATCTTTGCATTACGAAATGCCTTTAAGTGAGGTAGTACTGGACTTTTTTGATCGTTTAAAATCAGTAAGTCGTGGCTTTGCTTCTTTTGATTATGAGTTCTTACGTTTTCAAGAAGCCGATCTTGTTAAACTAGATGTATTAATAAACTCAGATAAAGTTGACGCCTTATCTATTATCGTGCACCGTGATTTAAGCAACAACCGCGGCCGAGATTTAGTCGAGAAAATGAAAGATTTGATTCCTAGACAAATGTACGAAGTAGCTATTCAAGCAGCCATTGGATCTAAAATTATTGCTCGCTCTACCGTTAAAGCCATGCGTAAAAACGTAATCGCTAAATGCTACGGTGGCGATATCAGTCGTAAGAAAAAACTGTTAGAAAAACAAAAAGCCGGCAAAAAACGCATGAAACAAGTAGGCAATATTGAAATACCTCAAGAAGCCT
>CAIVAH010000268.1 GCA_903903765.1 uncultured Methylococcaceae bacterium | reverse complement strand
GCCAATGCGCTACGCGAGACCATGGACAAACTCAAAGACAAACTCAAATCGGCGGCCATCGTCTTAGCCAGCGTTCAAGACGGCAAAGTCAGCCTAGCTGCAGGCGTCACAGCCGATTTAATTGGCAAACTAAAAGCCGGCGATTTGGTCAATCACGTTGCCAGTCAAGTAGGCGGCAAAGGCGGCGGGAAACCCGAAATGGCGATGGCCGGCGGCACCGATGCCAGCCAATTGCCACAGGCCTTGGCCAGCGTGGCTGAGTGGGTCAAACAAAAAACACAGTAAACGCAGTTTATTTAGGAAGCAGTAAATGGCACTTATAGTTCAAAAATACGGTGGCACCTCGGTTGCCAACCCAGATCGCATTCGCAATGTGGCTAGACGCGTGGCGCGTTATAAAGCCATGGGGCACCAAGTGGTCGTTGTGGTGTCCGCCATGTCAGGTGAAACCAACAAACTCATCAACCTCGCTAAAGAACTCATGGCCGAGCCGGATCCGCGCGAACTGGACATGATCGTCTCGACCGGTGAGCAAGTAACGGTAGGCATGACAGCCTTAGCCTTGATTGAATTAGGCATCAAAGCCAAAAGCTACACTGGCGCCCAGGTGAAAATTTTAACCGACGACGCTTACACCAAAGCGCGCATTCTTAACATCGATCAAGTCAACCTAAAAGCCGACTTGGATGCCGGTTACGTTTGCGTGGTGGCAGGCTTCCAAGGCGTGGACGCGCAAGGCAACATCACCACCCTAGGTCGTGGCGGCTCGGACACTACCGGCGTGGCACTGGCCGCCGCATTGAGTGCGGACGAATGCCAAATTTACACCGATGTGGACGGCGTTTACACCACCGACCCACGCGTGGTGCCAGAGGCGCGTCGCCTCAATTCCATCACCTTTGAAGAAATGCTGGAGTTAGCCAGCCAAGGTTCGAAAGTATTGCAAATCCGCTCGGTCGAATTTGCCGGTAAATATAAAGTTAAGTTGCGTGTGTTGTCCTCGTTCGAAGAAGAAGGCGACGGCACATTGATTACATTTGAGGAAGAAGACAACATGGAACAACCGATCATCTCAGGCATTGCGTTTAATCGCGATGAAGCCAAAATCACCGTGTTAGGCGTACCGGACAAACCGGGCATTGCTTACCAAATATTGGGCCCGATTGCCGATGCCAACATTGACGTGGACATGATCATCCAAAACACCGGTGCCGATGGCGCAACCGACTTCACCTTCACCGTGCACAAAAACGAAATGAACAAAGCCTTGGCCATTTTGAATGACAAAGTGCAAGAGCACATTGGTGCCCGTGAAATCAGCGGCGACGACAAAATTGCTAAAGTGTCAGTGGTTGGCGTGGGCATGCGTTCACACGTCGGCATCGCCAGCCAAATGTTCCGCACCTTGGCCGAAGAAGGTATCAACATCCAAATGATTTCCACCTCAGAAATTAAGATTGCCGTGGTGGTGGACGAGAAATACTTGGAACTGGCCGTTCGTGTCTTACACAAGGCATTTGAATTAGAAGGCAAGTAAGCATTCCTGGGCGTTTGCCTAGGAATATAAAATTGATTTTTGGCGGCGAATCAAGTAATATCGCGCATCGATTAAGCGATACCAAGTAGCAATAGCGCATCAAAACGGAGAGCTGGCCGAGTGGTCGAAGGCACTTCCCTGCTAAGGAAGCACCCCTTTTAAGGGGGCATCTCTGATTACTTTTAAATCAATTAGTTACTCAAAAACACTGCGCGAGAAATTCGCCTTTATCTATCTCAATTTAGTTTCTATTTGGACAGGATTTGGACTGGCCAACATCCCTCTTTTACTGACCTGTTAACCTAAACAGCAGTGTCAGCTCAACCAGAATACCACAAAGCGCAATTCATTTGCATACCAGGAACCCTAGAACTGGTTTCATCTAAACGAAGCGCGAAGTGATGTGCCTACTGGGTATCCTCATTGAAAAGCTCAACACCCTTACCCCACCGTACCCCCCATCACCCGTTTTTGAAAAGGGTCCCATCCATCTATCTTTACACACTGTTTTGCACAGACGACTTGCTATTTTTTGAAAGAATGTCTATTTTAGTTGTTAGAATGGGGCCTTAAGCGATGTTTTTGTCAATTATTTCGATTTGTTAACAGATTATAGTTTCACTGGTAAACATACCTTCGTAAGGGGCTTATGAATCGTTTTTTATTAACTATGCAATATGATGAGAGTCTGATGCTTCCAATTTTCTTGAGGCACTATAGCCAGTATTTTCCACCCGAAAATATCTTTGTTATTGACCATGGCTCAAGAGTTAATTTTGTTCCAGGGGAAGTTAACCGTATCTATGTTCCTCGAGACAAAGCTTTTTCTGAGATAGATAGGCTCGAATTAATTCAAAAAATTGCTCAAGGTCTGCTGTGTTATTACGATTTGGGTGTTTATGCTGACTGTGATGAATTGATATCATTTCGGGATGTTGATTTCGATTCTTTAGAAGATGTGGTCACTTATGTTGCTGGATTCGAGATATTTTTTAATAAATCTAGTGAAATTATTGGTGCATTAAATCCCCTAGAATGCAAGCCTCTCATATTTAAAAAAATCCCTGCTTGGGGGTTAGGATTTCATTCTTCAAATGCCAGGCCTTCTGCTTTGAGTATCCCAATGGCACATATTCGATATTTTGATAGAGAGCTATCTAGAGACAGGCTTATCGGGCGTAGGATAGTGCATAATAACATGGATAAAGCAGAAGTTAGCCGAGGGATTGCTGGTCATTGGGGTGATGGTGACAGAGAGTTAAATGAGTTTTATTCTTATATTGATTCCAGTCAAGCCAATATTTCCAAGGCAAAATCATTTAGCGCTATTCAATGGAACGAAGTTTTCAATATTTCAGCTCCAAAAAGCTTATATGTTGATGCTGAACCCAAGTTTCATGCCAAGGGCGATTACAAAATTTTTGGCGGACAATTTTATAATTTAACGAAATTTTTCCCTGAGCTTTACAAGGGCTAAGCTACTTAGTTATTTACTGGCAGTGTTTTAAGTATCGCAAGCGCTAATTGTTCTGAGCCTGTGAGGTCCAAATGCGTACACCCAGAAGGGGGTCGGCCTCGAGTCTTAAGTTGCGTATAGAACAAGTTCACGTGATTGCCTATATCGGTCAGGTATTGGAACATCACACTCTTTGCGCTTTTTTCTGCTTGTGCTTCTAGTGTGCTTCTGCCGTGCACGAAGTTTGGGTGCTGTTCACCTCGATTGATAGATTCGGCTTTGCGTGCACCGTGCATACGACACGTCCTACAACCATAAGCAGCTGGGT
>CAIVAH010000267.1 GCA_903903765.1 uncultured Methylococcaceae bacterium | reverse complement strand
TCCGAGCACAAGGCGGTGATCTTCAACGGCAACGGCTACGCGCAGGAGTGGCACGACGAGGCGAAGAAGCGCGGGCTCCCCAATCTCAAGGCCACGCCCGATGCCCTCTCCGTGCTCGCCTCGCCGATTAACCGCATGCACGAACCGTTATTCTATTTTGGTAATCATCGTCCTGTGGTTGAGCAAAGGATTATCCCCAGTACCTGGCGAGAAATGGGTGTTGGTTTATTTGGAGAGATTACGCCTAACTTAACTTATACTACTTATGCGGTAAATGGCTTAAATGCCAGTGGTTTTAGTTCTAACGGTATTAAAGAAGGTAAGGGTGGCGGTAGTCAGGCTTTAGCGGAAGATTTAGGTTATGTAGCACGATTAGATTATACGCCTGATGCTTTACCTGGCTTAACCATTGGCGGATCTGGTTATGTGAGTAACTCAGGTCAAGATTTAGCGTATAACAGCCAAAAAGCAGATGTGTTAACCCAAATATATGAGTCGCATTTACAATGGAAATATTATGGGCTTGAGTTTAGAGCGTTGGGATCATGGGGAATGATTGATAATGCGGATTTATTGAGTGCGGAAAATATATTTGCTAAAAATGGCCAAGGTGTCGTTGGTTCACAAAATTACGGTTGGTACACAGAAGCAGGCTATGATGTTTTACCTTTGTTGTTTAAAGATACCCCGCAATACTTAGCGCCATTTGTAAGGTATGAAAAATTAAATACGGTTAGTAAAGCACCATTAGGTTATAGTTCTGATCCAACAAAAGACCAAGAAGTATTTCAGGTGGGTTTGCAATATAAACCGATACCGCAAGTTGTTCTTAAAGCCGATTATAGAAATTTTATGGCAAAACAAGGCAGTCTGCCGGATGATTTTAATTTAGGTTTTGGCTTTATATTTTAAAAAGTTGATGGCTCTTTAACGGAATAAAGCGATGAAAATACTTAAGTTAATCTTACTAAGCTTATTAATGTTGATGGCTACATCCAGTTTTGCGACCATTTATTACAGTAAAAATGAAGCGATGGAGTTAGCTTTTGGCGTGGATGCCGTTATTGAGCCTTTATCTATATTTCCTGATGAAGACCAAGTGGTTAAGATAGAACAGAAAGCCAAGATAAAATTAGAATCAGGGTTATTTACGTTTTATGTGGGTAAAAATAAAGATAAAATACTGGGTTATGCTGCGATAGAAACCAGTACAGTTAGAACCAAGCCAGAAACATTGCTGATAGTATTAAGCCCAGAAGGTGAATTACGCAGTGTTTATACGTTGGCTTTTCATGAACCTAGTGAATACGAGCCACCTCAGGCTTGGTATGAAAAGCTTTATAAAAAGTCAATTGACGATATGGATTTTAATAAAGGCGTGGATGGTATCACGGGTGCGACTTTAAGTACGCGTACAGCTTTAAGTAGTATTCGTAAAGTGATGATGATCTATCAAATTATGGTAAAAAATAAGGACTCTAAATAATGCGTTATTTTGTAACGGGCGAGCAACAGCGCAAAGCTTTGCTTAATGCTTTAGTGTTGATGTTTTTAGGGTATATTGCCTTATTATGGTTGAGCAATGCTTTGATGTATTTTCATCATATGGAGTTAACATCTAGCTCAGTTATTGCCTATTATTTAGGCTCAGAAGAACAATTTACTCAGCCCAGAAGTTATCAAGGCATGTTAGAAGTGTCACATTTCCATCTGTTTTCAATGGGGATGTTGATAGTGACCCTAACGCATTTAATGTTGATGACCGATTTCTCGGTGCGTTTAAAAATTTGGTTAAGTGCAATGACCTATATTTCAGCTTTAGCTGATGAAGCCGGTGGTTGGTTAGTCAGATTTGCGCATCCTGCATTTGCATATTTTAAAATTGCCGCGTTTATAACTTTAGAGTTTTCTTTAGCCGCATTATTGATGGTAGTGATTTGGGCATTGTTGCGGGCTAGAACTCAAATGCGACCTTCTGAAGCTGAATAATATTTTATCAGTCATTAGCTTGTTTTATCGCACTATCAAGCTTACAATTTGAGCTTCGATGGACTTTAAAAATAAGAGAGAGAGATGATATGAATATTAAAAATTTATTGATCGCTACTGGTTTGTTTGCGGTAGTAGTATTATCGGGTTGTGAGGCACAAAAGCCATTAACAGAAGCGGTAGCAGAGCCCGTTGTTGCTACTGCAGAATCTGTGCAAGCGGCTGTGGTACAAGCTCCAGCGAATGTAGCCGAAGCAGTGGTCGCAAATACACAACAATCGCCAGCCTTGAAGCATTGTGATGAGCATCATGCTGAAATAGCGCATGACTGCAAAAAACATTGTAAAGAAACTAAAAAAGGTAAAAAAGACAAAGTTTGTAAAGTTCATTGTGACGAAAAAGCGCTTGCAGATCATAATTGCACCAAACATTGTGCAGATACTCATGACGTAAAAAATAAAGTTTGTAAAACCCATTGTGATGAAAAAGTACTTGCAGATCATAATTGCACGCAACATTGCGCAGATAATCATGATGTAATGGACTCAGCATGCAAAACGCATTGCGATGATAAAGCGGTAACAGAGCATGATTGCACGCAACATTGTGCTGAACACAAAGATTCAAAAGATGCAGTTTGCGCAAAACATTGCGAAAAAACGCCTAAATAATTAGTATAATCTAGAGCGGTTAAAATTGAGGCCCTGCTCGAAAGAGCGGGGCTTTTTTTATGATGAGGTAATGTGTGGAACAGGCAGTAAATGTAGCTGGTTTTGAGTTATTTACCCAAAATTGGCTGACCTATAAAAAGATTATCGATGAAAATTATATGTTTCATCGCGAGCTTTATAAAACGTTACAAGATTTTTTAGGTAAGCATTATCTTGATCAGCCAATGGATGTGTTGGACTTGGGTTGTGGAGACGCTAGTCAAATACCTTATGCTTTTAGTTTATGTCAGCTTAATTATTACTGTGGTATTGATTTATCCACATTAGCCCTTCAATCTGCACAACAAACGCTTGCCGATTTTAAGCAACTTGAGCACTACGATTTATTATGTGTAGATATGTTAGCGGGTTTGGCAGGAGTTGATAAACAATTTGATGTTGTGTTTTCCAGTTTCGCATTACATCATTTAAGCGCGACTGATAAAGCAAAGTTTTTTATTCATGTTCATAAAGTCTTAAAGCCATCCGGTGTATTAGTGCTAATAGATACGTTTAGAGAAAAAACTGAAGATTTATCTACTTATTATGATCATTATCTTGGCTATGCAAAACAGCATTGGCAAGCATTGGATGAGCTTGAATTTAAGCGGATCAATGAG
>CAIVAH010000266.1 GCA_903903765.1 uncultured Methylococcaceae bacterium | reverse complement strand
TGGTAGATATAGGCCATACTTATACACTTAGTATTCCATAAAATATGTTTTCTACACGAGTCCAGTCAATTAACTCTTATAGCTTGCTGAATATTACTTTGCCATGGTGCAAATTCAATATGCCATTTTACAAATTAAATTAGTCCAAACATCGCCCGGACTTAATTTCCAACTCTCGCCCATCTTAAATGAACGCTTAAACTTTTTTTACGCCTTACAAGCCTAAGCAAAACGCAGTCGCTAAGTACTCAGCCACGCTGGTTTAGCCTTAAGTAAGCTAGCTTAGTAGATCACTGTAACAGCTTAACAGAGAGCTGCTGATAGGATACGCAAACCTCGCCTATGTATAGCCCGCGCTAGAAATGACATATTATTGTCATAAAAAAAATTTTATTACAGCTATAGCACTGTAGTTGTCAGTTGTTTATAAATTTGCCAATAAAACCATGGCACATAGCTGACTTTGACTGGATGCGTGCAAAGATCTCAATTTAGCTTGTAGATACCGGTATTCATAAAGTCTTGAAGCCGATAATTGTTTGATGGGCCGAAGAGGTGGCTTTAGGTAAGGATTGAGCACGCACAGCGTTTAATAAATCCCTGTGCGTGTTCAGATATTTAGACTTAATCTTTATTAGCTGACTTTACCCGCTTCAGTTGCCGCAGGTACTTCAATTAATCTGCCTGTAGTGCACTCATAGATATAGCCATAAACGGGGATATCAGAGGGAACTAATGGGTGGTTTTTAATGCGTAAGACATCTTCTAACACACTAGCAGCTTGTTCTTTAATGGTTAACCAGTTGATATAACGACCTTCAGCAGAGCCATGACCTTCACAGCAATCGTGCCAGCCATTTTCGTCGATTGACGCTGTTTTTAAACTGCTTGCTAACAAATCACTCATGATTTCGTTGTTAAATAATTCCATGCCGCAGTTAGTGTGGTGAATAACAAACCACTCACGGGTGCCTAATAATTTGTAAGAAATAACCAAAGAACGGATAGCATCATCACTCGCACGACCACCCGCATTACGGATAACGTGTGCATCACCTTCTGATAAACCAGCGTATTTAGCTGGATCTAAACGGGCATCCATACAAGTTAATATAGCAAATTGTCTAGCAGGTGGAAGCGCTAATTCACCTTTGTCACCAAAGTTATTTACATAATCTCTGTTTGCAGATAAAACTTCGTTTAATATTTTGCTCATAAGTCTCTCTTATTGTTTTTATTAGGTAATAAAAAACCGTTTTAATCGGTCAAATAATAACGATTAAAACGGCGTAGAACTATCTCCGAGCCGAAGTATACATTAATAAAATGCATCGAGTAATGGGCTTATAAATTTATAAAATATAAACTTAAAGTTTATAATGTGGGCATGGATAAATTAAATAACATGCGCGTCTTTTGTCGTATTGTGGAATTAGGTACATTTGCTGCGGTAGCCCGTGAAATGAATCTTTCCGCAATGATGATTAGTAAATATATGACGCAATTAGAAGAGTCATTAGGCGTTGCTTTATTAAACAGAACTACCCGCCAAATTAGCTTAACCGAAGCAGGTGAGATTTATTTTCATCGCAGTAAACAGCTGATGGATGACTTTTCTGAGCTTGACGAATATACCTCACAATTAGGCCAACATGTTAAAGGTACTTTAAAAATAAGTGCGCCCATTGATTTTGGTGGTTTGTATATGGTGAGTGCGATTGAAGCTTATCAGCAAAAATATCCAGATGTCAGAGTGTTAATGACGCTGCATAATAATCGTGTCGATTTGAGTAAAGGTAGTTTTGATTTATCTTTATTAGTCACCGTCAATTTAGAGTTAGGTGTCGTGGCTAGAAAACTCGCAGAAACCCGCCTATGTAGCTATGCATCTCCCGCCTATCTTGATAAATTCGGTAAGCCAGAGCATATCGAACAATTAGGCGTGCATCGGTGTTTGCTTTATACAGATACGCCCCATCACGATTATTGGTTATTTAATCAAGATGCTCAAGAAGTTAAAATTAAACCGAATTGGTATTTTTCCTCCAATAATGGTCGAGCATTATGTCAGGCGGCGGCTTTGGGCATGGGCATTACGCAAGTGCCAGAAATATCCGCCGTTAATTATGTGCAACAAGGCCAGCTTATAGAAGTGTTGCCTGAGTTTAAAATTCCGCCTTTAAGTATTTAT
>CAIVAH010000265.1 GCA_903903765.1 uncultured Methylococcaceae bacterium | reverse complement strand
TGCTGGCAATTTTTTTAAACAGCAAACAATTTTTCAAACAGACTTTACAAAACTTCCTCAGTTTTAAACAATTTTATATGCAGAATTTATAATAATCAGTAAGTTAAAAAATTATTATTTATTACTTATAAATATTTACGAATCACCTGACTTAAATCAGCACGATTAAAGCCAAGTGAAGGTATTGTGTATTGAATTGTATAAAATATTAGGCAACTAAAATGATATCTGCAGCTGTTAATGTAGGATGTGATGATCTACCCAATATCTCAATTATAACTGGATTTGCTGCAGTACCATTTCCGTCACTATCATAGGATAGAACACCATTACTCGTATTATAGATTAAACGATCACTAGCATCATGAGCCGTACCTGTAGCACTTGAGTAGAACCTTTGATCATTACTTGAAAATGCACCAATTGTACCTAATTTAGTGAAGATAGCTTTACTAAACTGCAATTTATCAACACCAGACTTAAAGTCGGTAATTGTGTCAACGTTACTCGACACTGCTTTAGTATCAAAGAAAAAAGTATCTTTACCCGCTCCACCTGTTAGCTTATCTTTACCTAATCCACCAAGAATTAAATCGTTTCCAGTACCACCGATTATTATATCGTTACCTGCTAAACCTAAGATTTTATCAGTTCCACCTGCAGTAGCTGTAGCATGAAGAGTTTCTGCTTTTGCAGTACCTTTAACAATATTAGAAACTGTAATTTTAGCTTGTACAGCTGTAGTTGAATCTAAACCACCATTATCTTGTGCTACCACTGTAAATGCATTTAAAGAACCAAACGAATTATTAGCGGGTGTCCAAAAAGCCAAATGCGTTGCGTCAACAATATGATTAGTTGATGCATCAAATGCGGTGGCAGTTGCAGCATCAGCACCAATTTTTAAAGTACCTGTAGTCACTGCTTTAATATCAAATGCAGTCACAGTTCCATCAGTGTCATTTGCATCGCTTTTGACTTTTAAACTATCAAAAGTCACTTGGATTTGTTTGTTCTGCACACCAGTTGTAACATCAGCAGAAAAACTAGTTAACGTAGGCGCTTTATTAGTAGGTTCAACAGAAGCAGGGACGTACTTTAAAGTATTGTCACTTAACGTAAAGGTTCCAACTTTAGCAATATCACTTTGGGCAATAATTGCTACACCGGTGGTTGTTACTCCACGCCTAGTGTATGATCCAAGATGAATACTGTTAAAATAAAAATCATTAGCTGATCCATAAGAAACAAAATTATCTTGGCCCGATCTACCACCTTCAAATGTTGCACGATAGGCTAACTTACTATCTGCCTGCCCAGTATTTGCTAAATCAGTAGCTGCGATTAGAGTACTTGTTGCAGACGTTGTATTACCTCTTGCAATTTCAGCAGCATGAACATTGATGGCATCAATTTGGCCTTTCCAAGTGATAGTAGCTGAACCTGGTGGCGTTGTGTTCGCCTCAACTGGAGGGGCTTGTGTCATTGTTCCACTGCTAAAATAACCTTGATATTTTGTGCCTGACATATCGCCAGCTGCAAAAATACCATATATTATATCCTGTGAAGCTTCACCAGAACCTAAGGTTTTAAAAGTTGACCAATTACTATCTAAAGATAAATCTTTACCAGCATTTTCA
>CAIVAH010000264.1 GCA_903903765.1 uncultured Methylococcaceae bacterium | reverse complement strand
GATGGGAATCGAACCCACGTGATCAGCTTGGAAGGCTGGAGTTCTACCATTGAACTACACCCGCAGATAATTTTATTAATTAAAGATGGTGGAGGGGGGAGGATTCGAACCTCCGAAGGCAGAGCCGGCAGATTTACAGTCTGATCCCTTTGGCCGCTCGGGAACCCCTCCGATATCGGGTAAGCTGATTATTATCAGCTATTAGACTGATATTGTCAACACAATATTCTTAATATTTATCAAAGAATTCAACTTATATAGTTTCTATACAACAACTTTATTCTCATTAGAAAACAAATGTTCTTAACCTATTTTTTTCCAGTTAAGAATTTATTTTATTCATCACAATAGCCATATCTCCACATAACATTGAGGGAATATAACCAACACCAGTCTCGATTGCATTAGTTATTGCAACTAACTCAACTTTAGATGGCGCTGATAATACAAAATTAGCAACCATATTTCCCCTAGAAGGCCTACCAATACCCAACCTTAATCTATAAAACTCATTAAAGTTAAGCTGAAGTATTATATCTCTTAAACCATTATGACCAGCATGACCACCACCTTTTTTAAGCTTGATGACCCCAGCACTAAAATCCAATTCATCATGAACAACCAGTATCTCTTCAGGCTCAAACTTATAATATCGAGCAACTTTTGCAACTGACTGCCCACTTCTATTCATGTAAGTTGTCGGCTTTAACAAAATAATCTTTGTACCTTCCAACGCAATCTCTGCTATTAATCCCTCAAATTTTGACTGCACAGACCAAGATGCCGCAAAATTCTGTATTAATTCGTCCAAAAACAAAAACCCGACATTATGCCGGGTTTTATCGTATTCTTGACCCGGATTACCTAAACCTACGATAAGTTTAATCACCCCAGAAAGCCGTACCAGAATTTATTCCGCAGAATTTTCCTTAGTTGCTCTTGAAGCTAAGATGGTAGCAACTGATAAATTATGCTCTTCACCTTGAGATAAGGCGATTATTTCAACACCTTCAGGCAATACTATGTCTGACAAATGCATAGACTCACCAACATCTAAGCCACTTAAATCTACATTAATAAATTCAGGTAAAGCCGAAGGCAAACATGAAACTTCGATATCAGTTAACGAATGAGCCGCTATACCACCCTTTTTAACGCCTACTGAAGTTTGCTCATTAATAAAGTGTAAAGGCACATGAACTTTAAGCACTTCAGTTTGACTCACACGTAAAAAATCTAAATGTAAAATTTGAACTCTTGCAGGGTGACGTTGAACACCTTTAAGAATTGCTTGCTCAGGCTTGCCATCAACAACAACATCTAAAATATGCGAATAAACAGCTTCGTGATCAAGATGTTTAACCACTTCGTTGTGATTCAACACTAACATTTGCGGAGCAACAGATCCACCATAGATAACTGCTGGAACACCACCTTGACGCCGAGCTCTTCTTGCAACATTTTTACCTGATTGCTCACGACTCTCAGCAATAAACTCAAATACTTTAGACATCTTTCCTCACCATTTTTTGAAGTCCGTGCCCAAGAGCACTAACATTAAATTCTATCAATAAATAAATATAATTAACTTAATCTACGTATAACGAGCTCACCGACTCACCCACAGAAATACGTCTTATAGTCTCAGCCAACATCTCTGCAACACTTAACTGTCTTATCTTTCCAATCTCAGTAGCTTCTTTACTTAAAGGTATTGTATCTGTAACAACCAACTCATCCAACTCTGAATTTCTTAGATTATTCATTGCAGCGCCAGATAAAACAGCATGCGTACAATAGGCAACAACCCTTATTGCGCCTCGTTTTTTCAGCGCTGCCGCTGCGTGACATAAAGTACCAGCAGTATCAACTAAATCATCTATCATTACGCATGTTCTTCCTTCAACATCACCAATGATATGCATTATTTCCGATACATTTGCTTTTGGCCTACGTTTATCAATAATTGCCAAATCTGCATCGTCTAGCCTTTTTGCCAGAGCCCTAGCCCTAACAACTCCTCCAACATCTGGAGATACTACTATTAAATCTTTGTATTGTTGACGCCACACATCGCCCAACAATATTGGAGAAGAATAGACATTATCAACTGGTATATCGAAAAACCCCTGAATCTGGTCAGCATGCAAATCCACTGTTAGGATTCTATTTGCACCTGATTGCTCGATCATTCTTGCCACTAACTTTGCGCTAATTGGCACTCGAGCAGATCTGGACCTTCTATCTTGCCTAGCATACCCGTAATAAGGCAACACTGCAGTTATACGTGACGCCGACGCTCTCTTTAGCGCATCAGTCATCACTAACAATTCCATTAAATTCTCGTTGGTTGGCGAGCAAGTTGGCTGAATTATAAATACATCCTTACCACGGACGTTCTCTTCAATTTCAACCGCTATCTCTCCATCGCTAAACCTACCGACAGTAGCCATACCAAGCCGCATATTTAGCTTTTTAACTATTCCGTCAGACAGATCGAGATTAGCATTTCCAGAAAACACCATCATAGAGGTGTCATTCATTCAAGCACTCCCATACGAATTTAACATAATGGATATAAATGGCTGGGTCGCAAGGATTCGAACCTTGGTATGCGGAG
>CAIVAH010000263.1 GCA_903903765.1 uncultured Methylococcaceae bacterium | reverse complement strand
GCCTAATTTGTTGCAATAGTGCTCTTAGCTTTTTGGGTGCAAAGATGGCTATGTCAGTCGTAATCGTATAATAGCTTGTTAAGCCAAGAGGCTGATTTTTTTCGTTGTAGAATATGACGTAATTATATGAAAAATCATTTAATTGACAGCGCTCCATTATGTCCCAAAATTGATAGGAGTATGTTAAAGAATGATTTTTTAGAATGCGGTCCCAATCTTGTTTGGGTACATCGTGTATGCGATTATAGGTTTTTATATTCATCGTCTTTAATATAAATCAATTTGGAGCTTAAGCATAGTCGTGATAATTAATAAGAAAGTTTTAATTACAGGTGCAACAGGTTTTATTGGTAAGCATTTGGCCGATCGCTTAATAAAGGAAGGTTGGTCTGTTAGATTCTTAGTAAGAAATCCTAATAAGCTGGCGGCTTCATTACAATCGGTGACTGATATTGTAGTAGGAGATTTATCAGATGAAGCGGCTTTAGCACTTGCCGTTAAAGAGGTAGAGGTGGTTTTTCATTGTGCGGCTAATGTCAATACTTGGGATACCTGGGATAATTATTATAGTGCTAATGTGTTAGGGCTTACAAATCTATTACTTGCTATTAATGCACAGGGTTCTGTGTCACGGTTTGTGCATTTGTCGACCGTCGATGTGTATGGATTTCCTGTATTACCTTGTGATGAGCAATCTATTATATCTAAAAGCGGTTTTGGTTATGGTGATAGTAAATTAATGGCTGAAACAGTATTAAAAGAATATGCTGAAAAATTTAATATGCCTTATACGATTATTAGACCTGCGAATGTTATGGGGCCGGGCAGTCAATTTATTCAAAGAATAGGCACAGAATTAAGATCAGGATTGATGTTAATGATTAGTGGTGGAGTTTCAAATGCGGGTTTTGTTTATATTGATAATTTAATTGATTATTTGCTTTGGTCAGCTAGTTCTGAAAAGGCTGAAGGACAATGTTTTAATGTCCGGGATAATTTTGATGTGTCTTGGGCGCAATTTTTAAGTACTTTTAAGCAAGGAATTAGTGGCAAAGGTATTGTTATCAGTTTACCTTTTGTTATAGCTGATTATTGTGCGCGCTGTTTTGAAGTTTTTTATAAAGTTTTTTTACCAATAAAAGAACCTTTATTGCATCGTTTATTGGTGCGGTTTTTTGGTAGAACTTGTGGGCATAGTGCGGAAAAAATTCGAGTCAGTAGTCAGATTAAGTCTAAGGTCGATTTTGCTGAGGCCATGACCCAATCTTGTAATTGGTTTTTGGAACAGAATGTTAATAATAAAGCTAAGTGATTTAAGTTATTTATGTCAGATTTAAATTTTGTGTTTTTACAGGGCCCTAGATCCCCGTTTTTTTCTAGAATTGCTCAGCAGTTATCTGCATTGGGTTGCGGTGTGTTTGGCATAAATGTATGTATTGGGGATAGTCTAGTATGGAAAGGTCCTAATACTGTTAATTATCGAGGGCGTCTTTCTGATTGGCCGACTTATTTAAGCGTATTTTTTAAAAAAAATAATATTACGGATATTGTTTTACTAGGTGAGCAGCGTAGTTATCATAAGCCCGCTATTGAAGTAGCAAAAGCATTAGGTATTAGGGTGACAGTAACTGACTTTGGATATCTTAGGCCCGATTGGATTACGCTTGAAAGAGAGGGTATGAGTGGTAATTCATGGTTTCCTAGGGATCCAGATGCTATTTTAAAATTAGCGCAACATGCGCCTGCGTATAGTTTAGATAAGTGTTATCAAGATAGTTTTTGGACGATGGCCTTTGGAGACATGTTATACGATTTTAGTTGTTTCTTTTTTGGTTGGTTATATCCCCATTATCGGCGCTCTTATAGAAGAGATCTGTCTATTATTTATTATCCCGCTATGGGATTAAGGTTGCTTTTAGCAAATAAGGGACATCAACAAGCTGAACAGCGTTTGGCCGTTTTAAAATCTCAGCAAGCGCGATATTTTGTGTTTCCTTTGCAGTTAGAAAATGATTTTCAGATTATTGCCTATTCACCTTTTAAAAGCATAAAAGTGGCTATTGAATTGGTGCTTGAGTCATTTGCAAAATATGCGGATCAAGAGGTGAGATTGTTGTTTAAAGTACATCCTTGGGATCCCGGGCTTACAAATTGGAAAAAGTTTATTGTTAACACGGCAGAGCAATTAGGTATTGCTCAGCGTATAGATTATTTTGCGGGTGGAAATCTGGAGCAAATATATTTAAGTTCAGCGGGTGTTGTGACCATTAATAGCACGGCTGCAATTACTGCTTTGCAATTAGGTTGCCCCGTTAAAACCTTGGGTGCTGCTATTTATGATGTTAACGGTTTAACGTATCAAGAATCTCTAGATAGTTATTGGCAAAATGCTAAGCAACCAGATCAGGCTTTAGTTGCAGCCTTTATTAAAGCTATGGTCAGTACGATACAAATTCGTGGTGTTTTTTACAGTGAGCCTGGTTTAACGACAGCTGTAACAGAAGCGGTTGAGCGTTTGTACCATCAAAAAGTAGGAGAGTTATTGTAAAGGGTTATAGTTTTCTTATTTCTTCTGCTAGTAATTTAAGTGTATGTATAATTTGTTCTTCTGTATGATAACAGGACATAAAGAATCTTAATCGAGCTGATTTTTCAGGGACTGCTGGATAAAGTATCGGTTGCACATTAATACCATGATTGAATAAAGCGGTAGATAGTTTTACAGTTTTAACTGAGCTACCGACTATAGCCGGAATAATTGCCAGACCACTACTAGTACCGGTATTGAGGCTTATTTTTTGGGCTTCTTTTATAAAGAATTCGCCTCTTTGTTGTAGTGTTGTAACGCGTTCAGGTTCTTTTTGAAATGTTTCAATGGCGGCTAAGGAGGCAGCGGCAAGTGTGGGTGGCATGCCAACACTATATAAAAAGCCGGGTGCAAAACATTTTAGATTTTCAATGAGTGCTGTTTCGCCAGCAATATAACCTCCACAGCCTGCAAGCGCTTTGCTGAGCGTGCCCATCCAAATATCTACATCTGAACCTTTTAAATTAAAATGTTCGCGAATACCTCGTCCTGTTTGGCCCATGACACCCAATGAATGGGCTTCATCAACCATTAAAAATGTTTTATGTTTATTTTTAATGGTTACAAAGTCAGGCAAGTGAGGGTAATCCCCGTCCATGCTATAAATGCCTTCTATAACGATAAGCACTCGCTCAAATTGATGGCGTTGCTTGGTTAATACTTCATCTAATGCTTTACTATTATTATGGGCAAACGGTAAGCGTTTTGCGCCTGAAAGCGTAATACCTTCTAGTATGCTGTTGTGGACAAGTTCATCATGAACAATAAGATCTTTAGGGCCAAATAAGTAACCAATAGTGGTTACATTTGTGGCGTGCCCGCTCACTAAGACGACGGCGTCTTCAACATCATAAATATTTGCAATGGCTTGCTCAAGTTGGCGATGGATGGGTCTTTCTCCGGCGACCATTCTGCTGGCTGATGCGGATGTGCCATAAGTATCTATGGCTGCTTTTGCGGCATTATTAATATCGGGGTGTCCGGAAAGTCCTAGATAGTTGTAACTCGCATAGTTGATGTAAGTTTGTGCATTTATTTGGCTAGTTGCTCCGGCACTACCTTCATGTAATTTAAAAAATGGGCTTTTTATGCCTAAACGTATCGCTCCATCATTCATGATACGTATTTGTTGATAACCCGGGTGCTGATTAAATCGATAGAATTGCTCTGGTATAGCGTGTTTTTCAGTTAATATTGACGTTGTTTTTTGTTCAGCAATCGGTGCATTGGTTTGTTGAATCCGTCTTTCTAAGGCTTGTTGAATAAGCTTGTCTTTTAGCTGAGCAGTTAAGCCAGGAATACCTTTTTGAATCATATTAATGAATAATCCTATCTGCAGATTTGTTAGTGGCTTCTGTTTGTAGATTTTTAACAGTGTTATCTATAAATTCTGCTGCATTTTCAATGTCATGTTTTGAAATAATATGTTGGGTTTGAGTCAATATATCATGTTCTTGAGTCGATTCTTGTGCTTCCCCTTTAAGTTGCGAAATGATTCGCTCTGCTAGTTTTGCAATCGTGGGGGTTTCATTTAATGTCATAACGGGTAGACGAATACCAAAACGACCTTCTAATGCAACAATCAGTTCTACACCCATGAGCGAGTCTAAGCCCATATCGTAAATTGATTTATTCGCATCAATTTTATTAGGTGACATTCTTAGGATTTCTCCTGTTTCAACTTTTAGCATTTCGATGAACGTAGTTAATAATTCTTCATGTGATAGGTTAACGAGTAACTTCTCAATATCATTTGAATTGTTTTTGTCATCATCATTAACAAGGTTTTTGGTAAGTTCTTGGAATTTTGGACTGTTCGCTGTAGGCAAGAATCGAGTTAAAGCCCCCCAATTGAATTCCATGACGCCAATGTTTGATTTATTTTTAAGTAAAAATTGTTCAAGGATATTAAGAGCAACGTTTGAGTTTAAAGCAGCTCCCCCCATTCTATTTAATAATGCAGCTTTTATGTTCTTATGACGCGCTAAAAAGCCAACATCATCAATAGCTCCCCAAGCTACACAAGTTGCGG
>CAIVAH010000262.1 GCA_903903765.1 uncultured Methylococcaceae bacterium | reverse complement strand
AGACCATTCCGCAACCCTGGACGCATAAATATTATTAATAAATAATATTAAGTTTGCTTAAGCAAATTAAATAACCTATATTCAGATCTTTATTTAGATCCGTTATGAGTCTTTATTATGTCTACATTACAAGTTTCCGAAGATATATTGCCACTGGGCCAGTTTAAAACACAAGCTTCCGCGCTACTAAAAAGCATTAATAGTAGCCATCGATCCATCATCATTACCCAAAATGGTAAACCAGCAGCCGTTGTGTTGTCGCCCAGTGAATTTGATCGTCTAAATACCCAAGCCCGATTTATCTCTGCCGTGCAGCAAGGTTTGGACGACATCCAGGCCGGACGGGTGATTGACGACGACATGCTTGATGACGTTCTGGTGGGCAAAATAGCCAAACTATGAAGTTGCGTTGGAGTAACCGGTCCACGGATGATCTGACCGACATCTATGCCTATATCGCGCGGCATAATCCCCAAAACGCCAAGCAATGGCTGGAAAAACTCCGAAAACGCGCCCGTAACACTGCCAATTCTGGTTTGATTGGCCGGATGGTGCCTGAACTGGGGCAAGCCGATATTCGCGAGGTTTTTGTAGATCATTATCGAATCGTCTATCGCGTCGAAACAGATGGCATAACGATACTGACGGTATTTGAAGGCCATCAGTTGCTTAAGCTATAAACTGCTTGGCAGTGATGGCTGCTCGTCCCTTCCAGTGGCGCATCCTAAAAACTCAACCATCCACCTGCTCCACAAGTTGGTCGCGCCGCGTCCTGGACGAGTGGCGGCCCCGTTTACGGATCTCTACCAATAAAGACTGAGTGAACTCTAATTAATCATAATCTTTTAAGTAATCACCCAGTCGGGTAAGGCAATGATGCACATAGGAATTATTATCGCAAGCTGAAATACCGGCAATCGCAGCATACATAGTCACAATACCCTAAGGAATTATATCAATACCTTAAGGTGCAGTGTATAAACCATAAAGTAATCTAGCCGAATTATAAATAATCGGAGCTGGTAAATGCGCATAACTGGTCAATTGAATCTCGATTTGATAAAGCTGATCATGACTATCTCGAGCTTTAACATCAACGATGCTTAGTAGCTTATGGTTGAATAAATGCAACATATTTTTAGTTAAATATTTTTATTTAAGATCCCCGCTCAACATTCAAGTTATAAAGCATACGCAAAACATTTTATTAAAAAAATCATTTAACTGATACCCTAGTAAAACACTAAGTATTAACTAAAAATTAATTTGAAAAGTAATAGTTAATCAGTATTAAGCCTACCGATATTGTATATAACGACACCATCTTTGATGATACGTTTAAAAAAATCACCGGTAAATTGTCAGCCAGCGATAGTGATAACCCAGTGTTAACTTATGGTATTTCGGGGGGGACTACTAACCAAAACGGTATGGACAGTTTAACGGATACCTATGGGGTATTAAGTGTTACCTATACAACGGGGGATTATAGTTTCGTGCCTAAAGACTCTGCTATTGAAGCTTTAAAATCGGCTACAAGCAAGACCTTTACGCTTACCGTTTCTGATGGCTCAACGACAATTAATCAAACTTTAAAATTATCCATTACCCAACCTAAAACGCTTATCACAGAAACTAATGACAACGATACCTTAACGGGCACGGCAAATAATGATAAATTTAATGGCCTAGCAGGTAATGATTCTATCAGTGGCTTAAATGGCAATGACACCCTACAAGGCGGCACCGGTAATGATATTTTATCAGGAGGTAAAGATAATGATGTGTTAATAGGTGGCGCAGGTACTGATAAATTAACCGGTGGTGCAGGGTCTGATAGCTTTGATTTTAACTCCATTACCGAAACCATTATCGGTAAAACCCATGATAGCATCACTGATTTTAGCCATAGCCAATCAGATAAGGTTGACCTAAAAGATATAGATGCCAATTTAAAAGTGGCTGGCGACCAGGCCTTTAAATTTATTGGAAAATCTGCTTTTGATGGTAAAGCCGGAGAAATACGTTATGTAAACGGTGTATTATCAGGAGATATTAACTTAGATAAAACATCAGACTTTGATATAGCGATTACCGTGGTCGGCTCGACTAATTTGGTAACTGACGACTTTATCTTGTAAAGTATAAAGGTATTAATCTGAATTACTCAGATTAATACCTGTAAAACTTATGGTTTTATAAAACAACTCTTTTCTGCTGAAGCTTCCGCTTCTTTTAATCGGGTGCGTAGATCTTTTGATTGTGCGGGGTCTCTAAAGACTGCACCTGCATCACCAGTTTGGCCTTTGCTTAAATAAGTAAAGGTTTTAGCGGATTCATAATCGCTAAAACTTAATTTTTCCGCGATCTTATCTATCTTACAGCCACAAGCATATTGATTAATATAATTTAGGCCACCGTGCTGAGCGACACAATTTAAGACATATTCAACTCTATCACGAGTTGGGTAATCGTTAGCCACTGTAGTTGTAGGTGTTTCAATAGGTGTAGCTTCGACTGTTTTTTCGGGAACTGTACTACAACTACTTAATGTAAATCCTAAGAAACCGCCTAAAACAATAGCAAAATATTTATTTCTCATAAATAACTCTTCATCCTTCAATAAAAGAAACATAAGGTACTAAAATAGTACTATCCACATTTTAACTGAAATATTTCTAATTGCTCTATTAATATATGAATCGTAAACCTACTAATGTTGCAGGCGTTATTTTAGCTGGCGGCCTAGCCAAACGAATGCAGAATGCAGACAAAGGCCTAGTCACTTTAAACGGCAAAACTTTAATTTCTTATGTTTTGAGCGCCCTAAGTACTGTGCTTGATGAGATTTATATCAGTGCCAATCGTAACGAAGTAAACTATACAGATTTTGGCTATGTGATTCTTAACGATCCCATTCTAAATTTTTCGGGGCCATTAGCGGGTATTTTAAGTGCCATGTATTACACTCAAGCCGAGGTATTACTTGTTGCCCCCTGTGACTGTCCCTTAATTAAAGCAGAACACTTTACAGCCATGCTTAATAAGCTCACATCAGGAAATTGTGACATTATTGTCGCCTTTGATGGCGAGCGATTACACCCAGTTTTTCTGGCACTTAAGACGTCATTAAGAGACAGTATAGCCACTTATTTAAATCAAGGTGAGCGTAAGGTTGAAAACTGGCTGAAACAACATAATTGGAAAATAATGGACTTTAGCCATGACAAACAAATATTTACTAATATCAATACCTATGAAGATTTGGCCGCAGTAGAATTATTATTTAACGGGGAACATTATTAGCAGGTGGCGTAGTAGGATAATGATAATAACCTTTTGAATTATCTTTTTTAGGCGCAGTCACTGTACCAGGGGGCGTAACGATCGGTTTTACATTAGTGTTAGGTTTAACACTCGTAATCGGTTTAACATTGTTATTAGATTGAGGATTATTAGGCTGACGCACAACCGGATTAACGGGTGTGATTGAATTAACCGGTGGAACTGGCTTAACAGTTACAGGCTGTGTCACAGGTGTAACAGCGGGTGGTGCGATAATAGGCGTCACAACCGGAGTGACTACAGGCTTAACCAGTTTCGCAACGGGTTTAGCGGGGACTTTAGGCTCTTCTTTTACGGCCAATGGTGTTGAAATAACGACAGAATTGTCTATCGAACCTTTATCTAATGGCGTGTTAAGTTTTACCGGCATAGTATTATTAATCAATGGTGATAAAACTGGATTTAAAAACTTAACGATTTGTACCGGCAATGAACTAGTAAAGTGATAATCTCCAGCATTTTCACCTTCAACATAAGCGGTAATAACACCAAAATAACGCTCGCCGATAAAAAAGGTAAATGTCGCTGCACGACTAATAAATTGCGTATCAATCACCTCACCCCTTGCATTCATAGTTTGCTTACGATGATCACCCGTACCTGTTTTACCCCCTACGATTAAAGACGCACCATTCACATTTTTATAAATAGCGTTGAGTCGTACAGCAGTCCCTCCGGCAACGACACCCACTAAAGCCCCACGTGCTGCTCTTGCAATTTCTGGTGCAAAAATGCGTTCACCCTGATCGATATCTTTTTTAAGAATCGTTTCATAGGGTGTACCCTGCGCATAATGAAAGTTCTCGAAGCGCACTACTGGCAACTTAACGCCATCATTAACGATAATTCCCATTAAATCTGCTAAGGCGGCGGGCCGATCTCCCGAAGCACCTATCGAAGTAGCATAAGAAGGTGTTAATTCATCAAATGGATAACCCACGCGTTGCCAAGCTTCATGAATTTTATCAAAAGCTTCTTCTTCTAACAGCGTCAAAATACGTTGTTGCTGAGCAATATGCCGGTTGTTATTAAATAACCAACGATAAACTTGTTGACGAGGCTCTGCGCTGGCTTCAATTACTTCCTTGCGGGTAGCATCAGGGTGCTTTGTTAAATAAGCAACTAACCATAACTCTAAGGGATGAATTTTTGTAATGTAACCTTGATCTTGAAGATCAAACTTATCAACAGAATATTTATCATATAAATCATAAATATCCTCACCTTCTAACTCAGTTTTATCTAAATGATTATGCAAAAATGCTTTTAAAGCTATTTCATCAGCATCTGGATTAATAACACGATAGAGCATGGTAAAGCGTGAAGCTTTGGGAAACACCCGTTTAGTTAACATCTCTAATGCTTCAGTCGGGGTTTTACCTTCGTAACGAGCATAGAAGCGATTAAGGTATTTTTGTCCTTCGTTATCCGCAAATTTTTGCAAATACTCTTGTCTTTTTGGACTTTCATCACTGTCTAACCAACTGGCAATGCCTTCTGGTTTATATAGATGATGATAAACAATTTCACGCATTAACCGTATAAATACCAGATTAACGGAATCTCTTAAAGCATCCCGAATTGACATAACTTTACCGTTTTCATCAGGGGTAAAATTATTAAAATGATGTAAACCACCGCCCGTAAAAAAATACTCACTAGGGTTGGCGGAGTATGTTTTATCAAGCGCTTTATTAAGTAAATCTTCTAAACCAATTTTTGGCGAACTAATCAGTTGTGCTATCACCCACTCGGACAAATTATCCTTTGGATGCAATTTAATTTGATTTAGAGCTTGTGGAGAAAAACCTTTATGTTGTTGATACACTTGATTGACTAATTCTAAATAGTGCACCATGGTCCGAAATTTTGAAGTTGAACCCAAATCTATCCTAATGCCTTCATTTATATCCAAAGGCTGATCATAATTATCCGTTTGTATCCTTAATAGATTACCCGCCTTACTTTTTTCGAATAACATTAAACTGTATACGATCGGCTTAAGGTCTATGGATTCGTTTAACATTCTAAAACCCATAATTCCAGCGGCACGCGCTTCATCTGCTTGACTTAATTTTTTAAGTGCATGCATAACAGATTGCTGTGTACTGTAATCTATCGTACTTTTAACCGTTAAATCTAAACGATCTAAATCGTAATTTGACTTAATGCCTAACGTACTTGCCAACCTTGCTCTAAGCACATTTTGAGTCTTTTTCTCACTATAAAATTGTGTAGGTAAAGAGTCGATAACCGAAGGTCTAACACTCGATGCTTTTAAGGCTGCGTCTCTTAAAGCATCTGAAATAATGCCTTGTTTAGCCATAATCCCTAAATATTTATCTGTTAAGCGTTGTAAGGCATCATAACCTTTACCTAATAAATAAGAGGGACGTCTTTGAGAAAGAAAGATACTTAAGACCTGTCTGTATGCTACAGCTTGTTTATCTGTAATACGTTTGGGGGGTTTAATGGCATCGGCACTTAACAAGCGATTAATCTCATTAACATCTGCACCAAACCACGCCGATAACCCATCACCCAAACCATGAATTTCACCCAGTTTAGCTGTCGCTGCTAAGGGCATGGAGTTTAAATAAGAGAGGGCAATTTCTTGTCGCATTGCGCGAGTATCAGGGCCCATCATATAAGCACGAAGAGAAGCCGTACCCATCTGCCTAAATTTATCTATAACACCATTGGTATAACCATGATTTGAATGTCTATATTTTTCTAATTGGGTGGCTAGCGTACTACCACCGGGTATTGCCTTAGTCGCACCTAATTTATGTGCCATCAATTGCACACCCGCAAAACCCAATCTATCCCATTCTATGGCTGGGTTTACAGTAACATTATCTTTACCTAATAACTCTCTATTCTCAATGTAGATGAGTGTATCCATAATAATAGGCGGCACAGATTTAAAATCTGGATAACCATAGGCTGGATAGATAGCATTAAAAATTACTTGATCTGATTTATCAGTGATTCGAAGACCCGCTTGCGCTTTTTCATGGTATATATTAAACAAACCGTATTCTGCAAGCTCAGTCATCATGGGTGAAAAAGTAGCTTGAGAGATTATCCTATAGCCGCTATTTTCTAAGCGTTTTATAACTTCTGGTAATAAGGTATAACCTAACCTTTGATCATAAGGGCCATATTCAGGATAACGGATAGAATTACTAGGCCCTTTTTGTAAAGAAAAGCCTAGTTTTTGAGAGATATTAGAAAGATATTTGGCCTGTAACTTAGAAGTATTAATTTCATCCTTTACTAATTTAACAAATGCAATACATGCAATGAGGCCAACCACTACATTATAAATAGTAAGATTACGCAATAATTTATTGCTAGACTTCTTTTTTCTTAGAAGGGGGCGCCTATTCAGCATATTCTAAAAAAATACATGCGTTAATCATCAATAGGAAATTTATAACAAATTAAATAGACAAAAAGAAAGTTTAATAGGAGTATAGGTAACAATTAACTATTGTTCAATTATATCAAAATATTACAATTATATTAAGCATAAAACTCAATCTCGTAACCCGTATATTTGCGTATATTAATGACACCGGTGTCCAGCAACAGGTACTGGCCTTTAATGCCTTGCAACACGCCGGAAACTTCAGGATCTTTATCCATATTGAATGATTTAACTTTAAGAGGATATTGAGAGACCGGATAGTTAATCGTTACCACAGTCTCATCGATTAATAAATTGATATCACTAGGCTGATAAATGTCTAACAGCGCATCAAGTTTATTCTGACAGATATGCACTAACTCATCACGTTTCGCAACTAAATCAATTTCTGCCGCCTGCCCTTTAAGCATTTGCTGCCAACTCGTTTTATCACTAATATGCTTTGCGAATATCACTTCAATTAAGCCTGATAATTTTCGACTAGAAACTTTAAAAATTGGCAATGCTTGAACAGCACCTTGATCAATCCAACGGGTCGGTACTTGAGTATGACGGGTGATGCCAACCTTTATACCACTTGAATTAGCTAAATAAATATAATGTGGTTGAAAACAAAACTCCTCCCCCCATTTGGGTTCTCGACAAGTGCCGGCCGCATAATGACAGGTCTCTGGCTTCATAATACACATATCGCATTGCGCAAGTTTTATAAAACATGCGTAACAAAAACCTTGATTAAAACTTTTTTTGGTGTTTTTTTGACATTCGACACAACTAATTTTACCAGTATGTTTAAATCGTATTGATCGCCCAATCAAGTCATTTAAATCAACATTATCAGTACCAATTGGTAACTGATATCGCACGGCATCGTCTTGTAATTGCGTGCGCATTTTCTTTAAAGATCCCTGCATACTATAAAGTCCTATAGATTTAACCAATTCTGCGGTTTTAAGTAAGTATCATACAAGTCTGCTTCTGGCGTACCCGGTTCTGGCGCCCAATTATATTGCCAACGCGCTAAGGGTGGCATCGACATTAAGATAGATTCGGTTCTACCATTTGACTGCAAGCCAAATAAAGTACCCCGATCATAAACTAGATTAAACTCCACATATCGGCCGCGGCGATATAACTGAAAATTACGTTCTCTATCAGTATATGGCGTGGCTTTTCTGTTCTGTACAATAGGTAAATAAGCTTGAGTATAATGATTACCCACACTTTGCATAAACGCAAAACTTTGCTCAAAGCCCCATTCATTTAAATCATCAAAAAACAAACCACCGACACCACGCGTTTCTTTTCTATGCGGTAAATAAAAGTATTCATCACACCATTTTTTATATTGCGGATAGACATTATCACCAAACCCCTTACAGGCTTGATGGGCAGTATTGTGCCAATGCAACACATCTTCTTTAAAAGGATAGAAAGGTGTTAAATCAAAGCCACCACCAAACCACCAAATAGTCGGCTCATCGGCTTTTTCGGCCAATAAAAACCGGACATTAGCATGAGATATTGGAATATAAGGATTTCTGGGATGGATAACTAATGACACACCCATTGCTTGAAAATTTCTCTGTGCTAATTCTGGACGCTTAGCAGTGGCAGAAGCAGGCAAATTAAAACCGCTAACATGCGAAAAATTGACACCTGCTTGTTCAAAAACAGCGCCATTTTCTAGTATTCGACTTTTACCGCCACCGCCTTCTGGTCTTTCCCAAACATCTTCTATAAATCGCGCTTCTGGTTCTTCCACTTCAAGTGCAGAACAAATATGATTTTGTAAATAAAGCAGGTAATTTTTTACTTTAGAGATATCTTCGGTATTCATGAGCTATTTAGTGAATCTTAGAGGCAAATGTAACTACAATTTTTTTACATAATAACTCATATTGAATTTATCGAATACCACCGCCCTATAGACATTATTTTATTCATGCTAGATAAATGCTAATTAATGATGTTGCCTCGTGTTGTATAACTGATTTTATGGGATAATTTAGGCGTCTTAGCTTGATTAAATTAAAACTCATGACTTTTCCAACTATTGAATCTTTTGTTCGTGACGCGCCCTTGGTTAGATTACAACGCCTACCTGGTAATACCAGCAATGTTATCTTGGCCAAAATGGAAGGTAATAATCCTGCCGGTTCTGTGAAAGATTTACCTGCTTTAAGTATGATTAAACATGCAGAAGCCCGAGGAGAAATCAAACCGGGTGACACGCTTATTGAAGCTACGAGTGGCAATACCGGCATTGCTTTGGCAATGGTAGCGGCGATTAAAGGTTATAAAATGACCTTAATTATGCCAGACAACATGAGTGATGAACGTAAGGCCTCTATGAAAGCTTATGGTGCAGATATTATCCTGACACCTGCATCAGGCAGTATGGAAGCGGCTATTGATTTAGCTAGGGCTATGGAAGTAGAAGGTAAAGGTCGAATCTTAGATCAGTTTGCTAACCCTGACAATCCTTTAGCTCATTACGAAAGTACGGGGCCAGAAATATGGAAAGATACCCAGGGCAAAGTAACGCATTTTGTAAGTTCTATGGGCACTACCGGCACCATTATGGGTACTTCAAGATTTTTAAAAGAACAAAACCCAAATATACAAATTATCGGCGTACAACCAGAGGGTGATTCAAAAATCCCTGGCATCAGACGCTGGCCTAAAGAATATCTACCTAAAATCTACCAACCTGAACGGGTTGATACCATTATCGATATTAACCAAGAAACCGCAGAAAGAACGACCCGTGCCCTAGCTGTACAAGAAGGCATCTTTGCCGGTGTTTCATCAGGTGGAGCTGTAGCGGCTGCTCTAAAACTATCTGAATCGGTCGAAAATGCAGTCATTGTCGTTATTATCTGTGACAGAGGTGACCGTTACTTATCTACAGGTATCTTTCCTGCTTAATTCACTTACAAGCTTCTCAAATCCAATCTTCTAAAAAAATTAATTATCACGCATGAGTAAAAGACGACCCCGTAAAAAACAATTACCAGAAACTCCCGTAAAAGTATTAATTGAATCTCTCGCTCATGATGGTCGTGGCGTTGCACATGTAGATGGTAAGGTCATCTTTATTGATGAGGCGTTACCCGGTGAAGAAGTTGAGTTTATCTATACTGAGATTCGTAAAGATTATGCCGAAGGCAAAGTAGTTAATTTAATTACCCGTGCCGCAGATAGAGTGGATGCCTTGTGTGCACATTATGGTGTATGTGGTGGCTGTAGTTTTCAGCATGTTGAATCATCGGCTCAAATTAGAATTAAACAAGAACTATTAAACGAGCAATTTAAACGCATTGGTAAAATTGAAATTCCAGAACTTTGGGAACCTCTCATCGGCCCGCATTGGGGTTATCGTCGTAAAGCTCGAATGGGCGTTAAATATGTCGAGAAAAAGGGGCGTGTATTAGTAGGTTTTAGAGAAAGACGCCATCCCTATCTAGCAGAAATTGATAGCTGTGT
>CAIVAH010000261.1 GCA_903903765.1 uncultured Methylococcaceae bacterium | reverse complement strand
GTTTTATATCGTCTTAACCCCAACAAATAATTTAATAAGGCGAAGGAAATATCTCCTTCGCCCACACTCTTAAAAATTAAATATATTTGATTGAAATTATTTCATAATCAACATCACCACCTGGCGCTTTAACTGTCACCACATCTTCAACTTCTTTGCCAATTAATGCACGCGCAATAGGAGACCCAATTGATATACGGCCTTCTTTAATACTGGCCTCGTCTTCACCAACAATCTGATAAGTTGATTTTTTTTCAGATTCTATATCTTCAATTTCAACCGTTGCTCCAAACACAACCCTGCCATTTGCATCTACTTTTGTAACATCAATAATTTGCGCATTAGCCAACTTACCTTCAATTTCTGCTATACGCCCTTCTGCAAAACTTTGTTGCTCCTTAGCGGCATGATATTCAGCATTTTCCTTTAAATCACCATGCGCTCGCGCAGTAGAAATAGCTTCAATAATACGCGGACGCACTACTGATTTTAGCTCTTCCAATTCTGCACGTAATTTCTCTGCTCCTGTAACAGTGAGAGGTACTTTACTCATTCTTCTAAAACTCCAATCTTAATTGCGTGTTTGTGAACTAATAGCAATAAATAGCTCTATCATTTCAAGCGTTTATTTTAAATTTTTATGTAAATCCTGCAAGCAATTAACATCACCTGCTTCTAATTCACCCAATGCGTAACAAGCCGCTCTAGCGCCAGCCATAGTCGTATAATAGGCGACTCTATGCTGTAAAGCTTCTCTTCGCATTGTAAATGAATCGGAAATGGCTTTTTTCCCTTCAGTCGTATTAATAATCAACTGAATTTGATCATTTTTGATCATATCAACCGTGTTAGGTCGACCTTCATTCACTTTATAGACGACTTCACAAGGAATACCGGCCTCTTTAAGAAACTTAGCAGTTCCACCCGTTGCCACAATCTCATAATGTTTATCAACTAACATTTTGGCAATGTCAGGCGCTTTAACCTTATCCTGATCACGGATACTGATCAATACTTTACCGCTTTCATTTAAGCTAACACCTGCAGCTCGCTGAGCTTTGGCAAAAGCCTCACCAAATGTTTTACCTACACCCATGACCTCGCCAGTAGACTTCATTTCTGGGCCTAATAAAGGATCAACACCTGGGAACTTAACAAAGGGAAATACAGCCTCTTTAACAGAGTAATAATCAGGAATACGCTCTTCAATGATGCCTTGCTGAGCTAGGGTTTGTCCCGCCATGACTCGAGCAGCAATTTTTGCTAAAGGATAACCTGTCGCTTTAGAGACAAATGGGGCAGTTCGAGACGCTCTAGGATTAACTTCTAAGACATAGATTTCGTCACCTTGAATCGCAAACTGGGTATTCATTAAGCCTCTTACGCCCAATGCTTCAGCCATTTTAGCGACCTGTTCACGCAATTTATCTTGCAATGCTGGTGCCAAATCATACGGCGGTAACGAACAAGCAGAATCACCCGAATGCACTCCAGCTTGTTCAATGTGTTCCATCAAGCCACCAATTAAGACACGTTCGCCATCATAAATAGCATCCACATCCATTTCGACGGCATCATCTAAGAAACGATCTAACAATACAGGCGCATCATTTGATACACTCACAGCTTCTTTCATGTAACGTTGTAAACCTTCTTCATTAAAGACGATTTCCATACCACGACCACCTAATACATAAGACGGTCTAACCACTAATGGATAGCCTAACTCTTTCGCCGCATTAACGGCTTGCTCAACAGAACGCGCTGTGCCATTAGGGGGTTGTTTTAAGCCTAATCTTTCTAATAACTTTTGGAAACGCTCTCTGTCTTCGGCAAGGTCAATGGAATCAGGTGACGTACCGATAATTGGCACACCAGCCGCTTCTAAAGCTCTAGCTAATTTTAAAGGTGTTTGTCCACCGTATTGCACTATAACGCCTTTTGGTTTTTCAAGATGCACGATTTCTAATACATCTTCTAGCGTTAAGGATTCAAAATATAAACGGTCAGACGTATCAAAATCAGTCGAAACTGTTTCAGGATTACAATTGATCATAATGGTTTCGTAACCATCTTCACGCAAAGCTAAAGCTGCATGCACACAACAATAATCAAACTCAATCCCTTGACCGATTCGGTTAGGGCCACCGCCTAAAATAATGATTTTTTCTTTATCAGAAACGCGGGCTTCACATTCTTCGTCGTACGTTGAATATAAATAAGCGGTATCAGAAGAAAACTCCGCTGCGCAAGAATCAATACGTTTATAAACCGGACGTATGTTTTGTTTGTGTCTTACATTACGTACTTCAATTTCTGAAGCATCTAGTAATTTAGCGATTCGGCTATCTGAGAAACCTTTGCGCTTTAATTTATAAAGCTCACCCTCTTTTAAAGTCGATAACGTTTTAGTTGCTAAAGATTGCTCAGTTTCAATCAAGTCTTGTAATTGCGCCAAGAACCATGGATCAATCTTACAAACGTCATGAATCTCTTCTAAAGTCATGCCATTACGAAATGCATCCGCCACATACAACAAACGATCTGGACCCGGATGACGCATTTCTCTTTGCATCTTTTCTTTGGCATCTTCAGCCGTTAAATCAACAATTTCATCTAAACCACTGATACCAATTTCTAATCCGCGTAAGGCTTTTTGTAAAGACTCTTGGAAGTTTCTACCGATCGCCATCACCTCACCTACAGATTTCATCTGAGTCGTTAAACGATCATCGGCTTGAGGAAATTTCTCAAAAGTAAAACGCGGAACTTTTGTAACCACGTAATCGATAGTGGGTTCAAATGAAGCCGGCGTTGCGCCACCGGTAATTTCATTTTTAAGTTCGTCCAAAGTAAAACCCACTGCTAATTTTGCAGCCACTTTCGCAATAGGGAAACCTGTCGCTTTAGAAGCCAATGCAGAAGATCGTGATACACGAGGATTCATCTCAATAACAATCATACGTCCATCAACAGGGTTGATAGCTACCTGAACATTTGAGCCACCGGTATCAACACCAATTTCACGCAATACCGCTAACGATACATTACGCAGAATTTGATATTCTTTGTCTGTTAAGGTTTGCGCGGGTGCTACAGTTATTGAATCACCTGTATGCACACCCATTGGGTCAAAGTTTTCAATTGAGCAAACGATAATACAGTTATCATTAGAATCACGAACCACTTCCATTTCATACTCTTTCCAACCTAAGACTGATTCTTCAATCAATAACTCATTGGTTGGCGATAAATAGAGACCACGCTCACAGATTTCTATAAATTCTTCTTTGTTGTATGCAATACCGCCGCCACTACCACCCATCGTAAAAGAAGGACGAATAACAGTCGGATAACCTACTTCTTTTTGAGCCGCTAACGCCTCCTCCATAGAATGCGCAGTTTTTGACTTAGCGACTTCGAAACCAATACGCGCCATCGCGTCGTTAAATAACTGACGATCTTCCGCCATGTTAATGGCTTTTTTGGTAGCGCCAATCATTTCAACATTATATTTAGCCAACACCCCATGCGCATCTAAATCCAACGCACAATTTAAAGCGGTTTGTCCGCCCATTGTTGGCAAAATAGCATCTGGACGTTCTTTAGCAATAATCTTTTCAACTGTTTTCCAATCGATAGGCTCAATATAAATTGCGTCCGCCATATCGGGGTCAGTCATGATAGTCGCAGGGTTAGAATTAACTAAAATAACTCGATAACCTTCTTCTCTTAGTGCTTTACAAGCTTGTGTTCCGGAGTAATCAAACTCGCAGGCCTGACCAATAACAATAGGACCTGCACCTAATAATAAAATCGATTTTATGTCGGTTCTTTTTGGCATTTTATGACTTTTTTATGTAATTATTGTTAGACAGCTTGATTCATCATAGTAATGAAATCATCAAATAAAGATTCCACATCATGAGGGCCGGGGCTTGCTTCTGGATGTCCCTGAAAACTCATCGCCGGACAATCGGTGCGTTTAATACCCTGTAAACTGCCATCAAATAAAGATCGATACGTAGCTACCAAATTGGCCGGCAAACTCGCTTCATTAACAGCAAAACCATGATTTTGACTACTAATCATAACGCGACCTGTCGCAATCTCTTGCACAGGATGATTAGCACCGTGATGACCAAACTTCATTTTCTCAGTTTTAGCACCACTCGCTAAAGCCAATAATTGATGGCCCAAGCAAATACCAAATACTGGCGTTTTTGTATCCAAGATAGTTTTGATTGCGGCAATCGCATACGTACAAGGCTCAGGATCGCCAGGTCCATTTGATAAAAATACGCCATCTGGATTCATTGCTAATACAGTTTCTGCAGGTGTAGTCGCAGGTACAACCGTTACCCTGCAACCCCGATTAACCAACAAACGCAAAATATTGCGTTTAATACCAAAATCATAAGCCACGACATGCTTGGTCAAATTTTGACCTTCGGTATGACCAGTAGTTAAACTCCATATATTCTCAGTCCATTCATAAGACTCAGAAACAGTGACTTCTTTAGCCAAGTCCATGCCCTTTAAACCAGGAAAGCTTGCAATAGCCTTTATGCCAGCCTCAACTGAAATATCGTCGCCCGCTAAAATACAACCGCGCTGTGCACCTTTATCTCGTAATAAGCGCGTTAATTTACGCGTATCAATATCAGCAATAGCAACCACATTGTGATCAAGCAAATATTGCTGCAAGGTTTTTTGATTTCGCCAGTTACTGGCAAGAATGGGTAAATCCCTAATCACTAAACCACTAATAAAAACACCTGCAGATTCATCATCTTCAGGGTTAGTACCTACATTACCAATATGTGGATAGGTTAAAGTTACAATTTGTTGTGAATAGGAAGGATCACTAAGAATTTCTTGGTAGCCTGTCATCGCAGTATTAAATACCACTTCTCCTACAGAACAACCATCGGCGCCTATCGACACCCCGTTAAATACTGTGCCATCTTCTAGCACTAATAATGCAGACTTAGCCAATCACCTTACCTCATATAGACAAAACGGGATGACTTCTAAATGCCTATCCCGTTATAAAAATTCAAACCGTACAATCATACAAAATTATATCACTTTGGTCATCAACATTTTCTAAAAACTAACTACGCTAGAAACGCTCTTATTGCTGATATGCCTTGCGCACCTGCTGATTGTGCAACGGCTAAATCCGTATCTGATAGCCCTCCTAACGCATATACGGGAATATTTACCTGAGCAACTAACTCAGTAAATTGCTGCCATCCCATAGGCTCCGTATTAGGATGTGTTTGTGTAGGCAACACGGGCGCTAATACTACAAAATCAATACCTAGACGTTGCGCATGTAGGAGTTCTTGTAAATTATGGCAAGAAGCACTAACCCAATATTCATTTTCGGCAATATCATATTCAGACACGGGACGACTATTAATAGCCATTAAGTCTGAACTGGTTAAATGTAAGCCATCTAAAGGCAAATCTATTGCAAGCTTAACAGCAGAATTAAATAATAACAGCACTCCTTGTGCTTGACATATTGGATACGCTTTTTCTAAAAAGCGTTGGATGACAATAGTCGGTGTATTTTTTAAGCGTAGTTGAATAAACTTAATATGTCGATTTAATAAGACCTGTAATCTTGCCCATAAAGTAGCCTCATCTTCTGCATCATCTAATATTGCATATCGATCAGGGAGTTGTGCGGCTTTAATAATGGCTTGATTGGCCGCCGGAAAAGTATGCGTATTAAGCTCGGCCAGTGTTACCCATTTAAACAATTGACCTTCACAGGCTTTTGCTTCCCCAAAAAAATCTGTCACTAAGAACACATGTAATTGCACCGCCAAATCTGCATATTTATGCTGGATTGAAATCAAGGGCTTGGCGCTCTTGATTGTAATATCTAACTCTTCTTTAAATTCTCTAACGAGAGCTTGCTCAGAGGTTTCGTTGCCATCCAATTTACCGCCCGGAAATTCCCACAATCCACCTTGATGAACACCCGACTTTCTTAAAGAAATTAAAATTTGGCCATTGGCATTTTTTAATACCCAACAGCCACCTGTAAAACTGGTTTATCCATCATGTAATCTAACTTATGTTCTGTATTCTGCGTTAATTTTTACGTAATCATACGATAAATCACAAGTCAGCACTTCTTGTACTGCCACACCACGACCTAATTTAACGGTCACGGTAATTTCTTCTCTATCCATCACTGCTTGACCGGCTTCTTCTGTGTAATCATCTGCACGTCCACCGTTTCTAACGATACAAACATTATCTAAGAAAAGTTGCACATCTTCTAAGATCATATTTTCAACCCCTGCTCGCCCTACGGCAGCAAGGATACGTCCCCAGTTAGGATCACTGGCAAAAAATGCGGTTTTAACTAAGGGTGAATGCGCAATTGTTTTACCGACGCGCACCGCTTCTTCATCAGTTAATGCACCTTCAACCTTAATACGCATTAATTTAGTGGCGCCCTCACCATCTCTAACAATAGCTTCAGCTAATTGTTTGCAGACAGTCATCACGGCATCAGCAAAGATCGTGTAATTTTCAGTGCCCGCTAAAATTTCTGGCACCGCGGAGCAACCACTTGCCATTAACATACAGGCATCGTTAGTTGAGGTATCGCCATCTACAGTAATACGATTAAACGATTGCTCAACGGCTACCGCTAAACATTCTTGCAATAGTGTTTGGCTAATTTTAGCGTCAGTCGCCATAAACCCTAACATGGTGGCCATATTAGGTTGAATCATGCCTGCGCCTTTTGAAATACCATTAATAGTAATTGTCTCACCGGCAATACTAATAACTTTAGAAACACCTTTAGGAAAAGTGTCTGTCGTCATAATGGCATGAGCGGCTTTATCCCAATTATCTATCGCCAGATTGCTAACCGCTTTAGGTAAAGCTAAGGTAATTTTATCAACGGGTAAAGGTTGGCCTATGACACCCGTAGAAAAGGGAAGCACTTGTTCTGCTAAACCAGCCACTACTTTGGAGACTTCAACACACGATTGCAGTGCATCTTGCATGCCCTGCTCACCTGTACCGGCATTGGCATTACCTGAATTGATTAATAACCAACGCGGATTGTGCGATAAATTAGCTTTAGCTACGTGAACTGGCGCGGCACAAAACGAATTTTGTGTAAACACACCGGCACAAGTGGCACCCTCCGCCATTTGAAATACTAAAATATCATCTCTAACAGTTTGCTTAATACCAGCATTAGTGGTGCCTAGCGTAATTCCATTAACATTGTGCATGAGTGGAAAATCGCACTGTCCTACAGCCATCTGTTATTCCTCACTTTGTTTAAAAAATAATACGATATCATTGATATCTTTTACGCGTTTTTTCATGACTTTAATCTGCTTTTTTAAAGCCTGCATTAAAGCAGTATCTGCACTTAAGACAAACGGTAAGATAAGCTCAACTTCAATACATTCACTAAGATAGTGAATTCTAAAATCTTCTATATGCGCCCCAAAGTCAGGCAAGTATTTAGCTAATAAAGCCTTAACTTCGTTGCGAGTTAAGGGTTTGTGTTTTTCAAAATAGGCTTCATCATCTTCTGGATCCACGTGCACTAACACATCCATCACATCATCAAATCGACTAATGAGCTCATCC
>CAIVAH010000260.1 GCA_903903765.1 uncultured Methylococcaceae bacterium | reverse complement strand
GGCTCTGACTTTGTTTGATAAGGTTTCAGAGGGGCCTTTTCTTTTTGACGCAGCAATATCTGCAGTTTCAATATTGCAAAAAGAGAATCAAATAGATGAGGCTAGTTCAAGACTTGGTTATTTACAAGAAAGATTTCCAAAGCAAAAGGTTCGCTTAATGCTTATACAGGCGGAATTGTTTGCTCATCAAAAAAAATATGATAAGTCTTTCGATATTTTAACTAAAGCCTTAGCAGAATATCCTGATCAAAAAGAGTTTTTGTATGCGCGTGCGTTAATTGCAGACCATTTGAGTAGATTGGATGTGGTTGAGGCTGATCTCAAGCGAGTTTTGGCTATTGAGCCTAATAATGCTCAGGCCTTGAATGCAATTGGTTATAGTTTATTAAACAAGCCTGATAGATATACAGATGCTGAAAATTATCTAAAAAAAGCCTTAGAGTTATCGCCAAATGAGGCGGTTATTATTGATAGTTATGGTTGGTTACAGTTTAAACTGGGTAACTTGCAGGCCGCGTTGAGTTATTTGCAAAAAGCGTATGATAAGCAGAAGGAAAATGAAATAGCTGCGCATATCGTTGAAGTGTTGTGGGTTTCTGGTAAAAAAGAAGAGGCAGAGAAATTTTTTAATAAAGTATTACGAGAAAGTCCTACAGATGACTACTTGAAGGCGGTTGAAAAAAAGATATTTAAAGGCGTAAATTAATTGATGCTTATCATTTTAAGGTTAGTTGTTGTTTCTTGTGCTATTTTTATGTTGATTGCGTGTTCGCCGGATCGTGTCAAGGAAAATGATGCCTATAGAAAAGATTTTAAGGATATAAAAATTAGCGCGTATAGATTGAAATCATGGGCTTTTAGAGGAAGGTTGGCTTTAAAAGGCAAAGCAGATTCATGGCAGGCAAATATTGTCTGGAAGCATTCTGATGTTGAGGAAAAAATTAAATTGTCGGGGCCATTGGGTCAGGGTGCGACTGTTATTCGTTTGGTGAATCATGAGGTTTTTATTGATCGGGGCGATGGCAAGGTCATATCGTCAGATTCACCAGAGGAATTTATTAATCAGCAGATTGGTATGTTTGTTCCTGTAGAATCATTAACATATTGGGTGTTGGGTATGCCGGAACCGAGTGTTAGTTTTATTGATACAAAGAATGGATTTAAGCAGTCTGAATGGTTGGTTGAATATGAGCCGTTTCATTGGGTAGGTAGTTATGAGGTTCCGGTTAAAATTACAGTCACGAATCCGGAAATAAAGCTAAAATTAGTAATAGATCATTGGGATTTGGGTGATGCAAGAAAAGAATAATGTTACCGTTTGGTCCGAAAGATGGCCGGCAGTAGCTAAATTGAATTTAATGTTAAGAATTGTTGGGCAAAGAAGTGATGGTTATCATTTATTGCAAACAGTTTTTCAATTTGTAGATATTTGTGATTGGATTACATTTCATCCAGTTGATGATGGTAGTGTGAGTTTGTTAAAAGTAATGCCTGGAGTTCCTGAGGCAGATGATTTAACGATTAGAGCAGCAAATATTTTAAAGTCAGAAACCGGTTGTGCGTTGGGAGTATGTATAGAGGTTGAAAAAAATCTTCCAATGGGTGGTGGCTTAGGTGGTGGTAGTTCTGATGCGGCAACCACATTGGTTGTATTGAATAAGTTGTGGAACTTACAGTTACCTTTAAGTAGACTAATGGAGTTGGGTTTAATATTAGGCGCTGATGTGCCTGTTTTTGTTAATGGTTATTCAGCTTGGGCGGAAGGTGTTGGGGAGGTTTTAGAGGAAATTAATCCTCCTGAGCAATGGTGTGTAGTGATAAAACCAAGCTGCCATGTGAATACAAAAGAAATATTTTCTGCTAAAAATTTGACACGCAATAGTAAATCGATCAAAATAGCCGACTTTATAGCGGGTCAGCACCAAAACAACTGCATTGATGTTGTAAGTGAGCAATATCCAGAAGTTAAAGAGACGTTATCGGCTTTGTCTATGTTTTCTGAGGCAAGGTTGACAGGGACTGGTGCATGTGTCTTTGCACAATTTGAGTCGAAGCAATCGGCGCAAGATGCATATAATTCGCTTAAAAATAATAAGTGGCAGGTATATTTAGCAAAGGGATTAAATGAATCGCCCTTGATAACAAAGCTAAAAGACTGGAACTATATTTCATAATTATTGGGTCGTCGCCAAGCGGTAAGGCACGGGGTTTTGATCTCCGCATACCAAGGTTCGAAT
>CAIVAH010000259.1 GCA_903903765.1 uncultured Methylococcaceae bacterium | reverse complement strand
TTCTGCCGCGTGCATGTAATCATCTTCGCTGGCTTCTAAATTAGCATAAATGGCATCACGTTCAGACATGGCGGCCCACATTTCAGCGTGGCCCATTAAAACTACATCAAGTACCCGTTTATCTTCATAAGCAAATTGGTCTTGGCGTAAATTACCCAATCTTTCATTAGGGGTAATGCTCACGTTACCAGCAGAAGGTTCTAAATCACCACTTAAAATCTTCATAAAGGTTGATTTTCCACAACCATTAGCGCCAATTAAACCGTAGCGGTTACCATCTCCAAACTTAACTGATACGTTTTCAAATAAAGGCTTTGCGCCAAACTGCATGGTTATATTAGCTGTAGAAATCAATGTGTTGTTCTCGAATTAAGTTAAAAAGTTGTGGTTTTTTGTTAAAGTAGCATTGAATGATGGGAATGACCCAAATGCTCTGAGTTGGATAAATGCTAATAAGCGTATTTTAACAGATTTTAATCCGGTCGTATTTTGTAGATGTCGGTTTATAAAATACTATGATGTACAATTTTCAAATATAAGTGATCTGATTGTGTAATATATGCAAAATATAATTATAGACGCTAGTCTACGTTGTTCTATTAAGGAGGTTACATGCTGAATAAGGTTACATTGATTGGCAGGCTAGGTGCTGATCCTGAAGTTCGTTATATGCCAACTGGAGGTGCGGTTGCCAATATCACTTTAGCGACTAACTTTAGGTGGAGAGATAAAGAGGGTGAAAGAAAAGAATCTACTGAATGGCATCGAGTGGTGTTCTTTAATCGATTAGCTGAGATAGCCGGACAATATCTTAAAAAAGGGGGGCAGGTTTATGTTGAAGGACGTTTGCAAACACGTAAATGGCAAGGTCAAGATGGTCAAGACCGCTATACAACAGAGGTTATTGCTACTGAAATGCATATGTTGGATAGTCGTACCGGTGGTACGGCAAATTTTGGTTCAGAGTCAGCGCCAAGTGTAAGCTCGGCTAATTCAATGGGTGCAAAATCCTCTTATCAACAAAAATCATCTATGCCAAATAATGGTCCTGAAGGCATGCCACCTCCACCGCCTTCTTATGATGATTTTGATGATGATATTCCTTTTTAAGAAATAGTTGAAAGGTAAGTTTTTTGAATGTTTTCCCTTAATAAAGATTTTAAATATGCAAATTATAAAATTTATTCTGCTTTATGCAGTTACTATGTTATTAGTCGGTTGTGCGGTTTTTTCTGATTTACAAGAACCTGCGCCGGTTTATGGTAGTGGTGTAAAAGTTCAGAATAAAATATCTGTGCCAGCAAAGTTAAAAAAAACTAAGAAGTCTAAAACAAAGGTTGTGGAGCCAAAAGTTTTAGAACCATTAGTTCCTGAGGTTGTCGAGGTTCAAGCTTTAGGTGATAGTAATAGTTCAGGCCCAAGAATTGAGGCCCTAGCACCTGAGCCTTTAACCCCTGAACAGCAAGCTGTTGCAGCGGAGCAAATAGGTTTGGTTCCAAACCAACCTAAAGATCCAGTTTCAGTTTTAGAAAATGCACATCAAATTGCACCACCTCCAGTATTTATTTCTAATATCAATGGGGCTGTTGCTATTGAGCAGAAAGAAGAGTTACCGGCTCCCGTTGAGTCCACTTTTGAACCTCTAGAAATCTTTGCACCACTTTCACCGGCGGTCAGCGTGTTAGCGTCTTCTGCTACACAAAATAGTCAATCAGGTAATTATGATACGGCTGCAACTATCATAGAGAGGGCTATTAGAATTGAACCACGAAATGCAACTTTGTATTATAAATTGGCTTTGCTGAAGTTAAAAAGTTCTAAGCCTCGCGAAGCTGAAGATTTAGCTAAAAAGGCGGCCCTATTAGCGGCTAATGATACTGTAATTAAAAAGCATAGCTGGTTATTAATCGCAAAATCTCGTGAAGTTCAGGGTAATGTTGAAGGTGCTAAAGACGCTCGTAAGAAGGCTAGCGGCTTTTAATTAGTTGCTTTATAGGAGAGTGTGTTAGTGTGGGATTGGTTTTTCGTCAG
>CAIVAH010000258.1 GCA_903903765.1 uncultured Methylococcaceae bacterium | reverse complement strand
TGTAGAGCAAGTCTACAGGGTTTAAATTATTCTGTCATTTCAACGAGTGCAAAGCTTTTCATTGATATGTTAATATACTCAATTAAATAATTCTAACGCATTTGTTCCGGCGGGTAGTTTCCTTAGTTTATATGACAAAGACAGCGATATGTTTGATAATTTAACCGACAGATTAAGTAGTACGCTTAAAAAACTAAAGGGTCAGGGGCGTCTGACTGAAGAAAATATAAAAGATGCTTTGCGTGAAGTGCGCATGGCCTTGCTTGAGGCCGATGTATCTTTATCAGTCGTTTCCGATTTTATAGATCGCGTTAAAGAAGGTGCTTTAGGCCAAGAAGTTCAGGCTAGTTTGTCGCCAGGTCAGGCTATGATTAAGTTGGTGCAGTCTGAACTTGTTAAAGTGATGGGCGAGGCTAACGAAAGTCTTAATTTAAATGCACAACCCCCCGCTGTCATATTAATGGCTGGTTTGCAAGGGGCAGGTAAAACAACTACCGTTGCTAAACTGGGTCGTTGGTTACAAGAAAATCAAAAGAAAAAAGTAGGGGTGGTGAGTGCTGACGTTTATCGGCCAGCCGCTATTAAACAGCTACAAATGTTGGCTGATGAATTAAAGCTCGATTTTTTTGAAAGTGATTTGTCACAACAGCCTGTTGATATTGCTAAAAATGCCATAGAGGCAGCGAAGAAGAAATTCTTAGACGTTATCATAATCGATACTGCGGGTCGCTTGCATGTTGATGATGAGATGATGGGCGAAATTAAAGCCCTTCATGCGGCTATTAATCCGATTGAGACCTTATTTGTTGTTGACTCAATGACTGGTCAAGATGCTGCAATTACTGCAAAAGCTTTTAACGACGCATTAGCACTAACCGGTGTAATTTTAACGAAGGCCGATGGTGATGCTAGAGGTGGTGCGGCGCTTTCAATTCGTCATATTACCGGTAAGCCGATTAAGTTTATCGGTGTTGGTGAAAAAACCAATGCCTTAGAACCGTTCTATCCAGATCGTTTAGCTTCAAGAATTTTAGGCATGGGTGACGTGCTTGGGCTTATTGAAGAGATTGAACAAAAAGTTGATAAGGAAAAGGCTGAAAAATTAGCCCGTAAAATTCAAAAAGGTAAAGCTTTTGATTTAGAGGATTTTCGTGAGCAATTACAGCAAATGCAAAGCATGGGTGGGGTTGGTTCTATGTTGGATAAATTACCCGGCATAAATAGTGTTCCACAAGAAATGAAAGATAAGGTTAACGATAAGATGTTGGCACGTCAAATTGCTGTCATTAATTCAATGACTATGAAAGAAAGAAGATATCCTGATTTAATTAAGGGAAATCGCAAAAAGCGTATTGCTGCAGGTAGTGGTCAAGAAATACAAGATGTTAATCGTATTTTAAAACAGTTTTTGATGATGCAAAAAATGATGAAGAAATTCAAGTCGGGCAATATGGCTAACATGATGCGCGGAATTAAAAGCAATGTGCGTGGTATGAGAAGGTGATTTATCGCGATTTTTAACGGCTTAGATATGTTAAGTGTTGATTATTTTCAATTTCTTCTTCACATCTGTAAAAAATCGCGTAAAATGGTCAGATTAAATTTTTGATTAAATGTTTTTTGAGGAAAATAGATGGTAACCATTCGTCTTACAAGAGGCGGCGCTAAAAATCGCCCTTTTTATCACGTTGTCGTAACTGATAGTAGAAGTGGTCGTGATGGCCGTTATATTGAACGTATCGGTTTTTTTAATCCTTTAGCTCGTGGTAACGAAGAAAGATTACGTTTGGATAGTGAACGTGTTGAATACTGGAAGTCTAATGGTGCTCAACCATCAGAACGCGTAGCAAAGTTAATTAAAGACGCAATCAAAGCAGCAGCATAAGGCTTGAGTAAAGCAAATGACATAAGCGTTGGAAAGGTTTCTGGCGTTTTTGGGATTAAAGGGTGGGTAAAAGTTTTTTCCTACACTGAGTCCAGAGAGAATATCTTAAGTTATTCTCCATGGTTGCTAAAAAAAGGCAGTGCAACAAAAGTTTTAAAAGTTGTTGATGGTAATTATCAAGGTAAGCTGCTGACAGCTCAGCTTGAAAGTGTTAATGATAGAGATCAAGCTGCTGCCCTGATGGGCTGGGATATTTTTATCAAAGCAGAGCAGTTACCAAAGCCTCGCCAAGGTGAATATTACTGGTCGGATCTGATTGGTTTAAAGGTTATAACGAATTTGGGTGTAGAGTTTGGTGTTATCGATAGTTTATTAGAAACCGGTGCAAATGATGTGGTCATTGTTAACGGTGAGCGAGAAAGGGTTATTCCTTTTTTGCAAGGCGAAACAATATTGAGTATAGATTTGGATTTAGGAATAATGACTGTAGATTGGGATCCAGATTTTTAATGCTATTGATGCGTTTTGATGTAATCAGCTTATTTCCTGAGATGATAACAAATTCTGCAAGTTACGGAGTAACTGGTAGAGCAATAGAACGAGATATAGTCAGTTTGTCGGTATGGAATCCTAGAGATTACACTTTAGACAGACATAAAACGGTTGATGATAGACCTTATGGTGGTGGCCCTGGAATGGTCATGAAGTATCAGCCTTTGCATGATGCAGTTTATCAAGCAAAAAGAGCAGGGAGTCAGGACGCAAAGGTTGTTTATTTAAGTCCACAAGGTAAACCGATTACACAAGCATTATTGACTGAGGCGTGTAATGTTTCGCAATTGATTTTAGTTGCAGGACGTTATGAGGGAGTTGATGAACGCTTTGTTAATAAGGATTGTGATGATGAATGGTCTATTGGCGATTATGTTATTAGCGGTGGTGAACTAGCGGCCTTAATAGTGATTGACGCAATAACACGTTTATTGCCAGGTGTTCTAGGGCATGAAGAGTCAGCTAAGCAAGACTCTCATATGAATGGTTTGTTAGATTATCCGCATTTCACTCGGCCAGAAGATCTTGAAGGTCATCAGGTTCCAGATGTGTTGTTAAGTGGTAATCATGCTGAAATAGATGTTTGGCGTATGAAGCAGGCTTTGGGTAGAACTTGGGAAAGACGTCCAGATTTGTTAGAAAAAAAGAATTTAAGTGCAGAGCAGAGTTATCTGCTGCAACAATTTAAAAATGAAGTTGAATAGGGTGTGTGATGAGCAATATTATTGATGTATTGGAAAAAGAACAATTAAAAGAAATTCCTGAGTTTAACCCAGGTGACACTGTCGTCGTTCAAGTTAAAATTAAAGAAGGCGATCGTGAAAGAGTACAGGCTTTTGAAGGAATTGTGATCGCAAAGCGTAATCGTGGTTTGAACTCTGCATTCACAGTAAGAAAAATTTCACACGGTACGGGTGTTGAACGTGTATTTCAAACACATAGTCCTTTAATCAGTGAAATTACAGTTAAGCGTCGTGGTGATGTTCGTCGTGCTAAATTGTATTACTTACGTGATTTAACTGGTAAAGCAGCACGTATTAAAGAAAAACTTTAATACGAAATTTATTGGTATACTTAAAAAAGGCAGCTTAAGCTGCCTTTTTTTATGTTTAAAAATACTTCTTTAAACTGTATGATTAAATTTTTGTCTTATAAATATGCCTAAACAAGAAAAAACATTAATGATGACTGTACTAATGACACCAGATATGGCAAATTTTTCCGGTAATGTGCATGGTGGATCTTTATTGAAGTTGCTTGATCAAGTTGCTTATGCTTGCGCCGCTAAATATTGTAAAAATTATGTGGTAACTGCTGCTTTAGATCAGGTTTTTTTTAAACAACAGGTTAATGTCGGAGAATTAGTGACTTTCTTTGCTAGAGTTAATCATGTGGGACGATCCTCAATGGAAGTTGGAGTTAAAGTTGTTGCTGAAAACTTACGCACTAATGAAAAAAGACATACAACATCTTGTTACTTTACTATGGTGGCCATTGATGAAAGCGGGAAGTCATTTGAGGTGCCAAGGTTAGTATTAGATACAGAAGCTGAAAGGAAACATTATGTCGCTGCTGAGTTGCGTAGAAAAATGCGCCAAGAAAGTTTAGAAAAAAGTCGTGCGCTCTACGTTGAATTATCAGAGGAAGAGTTTTAAGTGGGTCTACAAGAAAATTTTGAACAACTACCTTTAAAAGATTTTGCTGAAAAAGCGTACTTGGATTATTCCATGTACGTTATTTTAGATCGTGCATTACCTAATATTGCGGATGGATTAAAACCTGTTCAGCGAAGAATTATATATGCCATGTCAGAGTTGGGACTGACTGCATTAGCAAAATATAAAAAATCTGCTCGTACAGTTGGTGATGTATTAGGTAAATATCACCCACATGGGGATTCAGCTTGCTATGAGGCAATGGTACTCATGGCGCAAAGTTTTTCCTATCGCTATCCATTAGTAGATGGACAGGGTAATTGGGGATCACCTGATGACCCTAAATCATTTGCCGCTATGCGATATACCGAATCTCGCTTAACGGGTTATGCCAATACGTTATTAAGCGAGTTAGGACAAGGTACTGTTGAGTGGGCTGATAATTTTGATTCTACTTTAAAAGAGCCCGAATTATTACCGGCAAGATTGCCCAATATATTACTTAACGGTACTATGGGAATTGCGGTAGGTATGGCTACAGATATCCCTCCTCATAATCTAAGAGAAGTCGCGGCCGCTTGTATTCAGTTATTAGATGAGCCTGATAGCTCATTGGAAACCTTATTCACGCATATTAAAGGTCCAGATTACCCCACTGAAGCTGAAATTATTACCTCCGCTGAAGATATACAAAAAATGTATGTCACCGGTGGCGGATCTATAAAAATGCGCGCCCTCTATGAGGAAGAAGATGGCGTTATTATCATCACTGCATTGCCTCATCAAGTGTCTGGCGCTAAATTGCTTGAACAAATAGCCGCACAAATGTTGGCGAAAAAATTACCCATGATTGAAGATTTAAGGGATGAATCTGATCATGAAAATCCAACGCGTTTGTTAATAATTCCAAAGTCTAAACGTACTGATGTTGATGCGGTCATGTCGCATTTATTTACGACGACAGATCTTGAGAAAAGCTATCGTGTAAATATGAACATGATAGGCTTGGATGGTAAACCTAAGGTAAAAGGTTTAAGAGAAATATTAGTTGAATGGCTCGTGTATAGAACGGAAACTGTGCGTAGGCGTTTGCAATATAGATTGGATAAAGTATTAGCGAGATTACATATTTTAG
>CAIVAH010000257.1 GCA_903903765.1 uncultured Methylococcaceae bacterium | reverse complement strand
TAGCACGGGGTGAAGAATCAAGTCGTCCAGTACAGGCAGTTATTGATGAAATTAATGCCCTGCATCAACAAGGCATTACCGAGGTCATTTTAACTGGTGTGCATTTAGGTGGTTATGGCAGTGATTTAGGGAATAATTTATCTGATTTAATTAACGCAATTTTGACTGAAACAACTATTCCACGCTTAAGATTGGGCTCTTTAGAACCTTGGGAATTGCCTGATAACTTCTTTGCTTTATTTGATAATCCTCGCTTGATGCCACATTTACATTTGCCCCTCCAAAGTGGTTCAGACACGGTGTTACGCCGTATGGCGAGGCGTTGTAAAACGCTAGAGTTTGCTAATATCGTTGGGCAATTGCGCCAAAAAATTCCGCACTTCAATGTTACCACCGATATTATTGTTGGCTTCCCCGGTGAGACTGAAGCGGAGTGGCAAGAGAGTTATGATTTTATTAAGCAAACTGGCTTTGGACACATTCATATTTTTACGTATTCCAGTCGAGAAGGCACTAAAGCCGCAACGTTGCCTGATCAAGTGCCAAACGAGCTTAAAAAACAACGCAGTCAACAGTTGCATGTTTTAGCGCACGCGATGAAGCAGGACTTTTGCCAAGACAATATCGGTGCGGTGTTTCCGGTGTTATGGGAAGGGTATAGCGAGCCTTTAGGAGATGATAAGCAACGAGTATTTGGCTATACGCCTAATTATTTAAAAGTCGCCTGTGTGATTAATGCCGATGAGTCAGTTGAGAATCAGACTTTAATGACCCGTTTAGTGGCAGTGGGCGAAGATTATATGCAAGGCGAGTTGATTTAAATAACTGGGTTTTATTGGCTAAAAACTAGAATTTAGGTAATATTTCATTAACAATAATTAGAAAAACGAGTAGATATGACTAAAGCAATTGTTTTAACAGGCATTACCACCACAGGTACTCCGCATTTGGGTAATTATGTGGGGGCGATTAGACCAGCTATTGCGGCGAGTAAAGATGAAAATGTCGCGCCTTTCTATTTTTTGGCCGATTATCATGCGTTAATTAAATGCCAAGAACCCGAGCGCGTTAGACAATCCAGTTTAGAGATTGCGGCGACTTGGTTGGCGTTAGGTTTGGATACATCAAATGCGGTGTTTTATCGACAATCCGATGTGCCAGAGATTACTGAGTTAGCATGGATGTTGACTTGTGTGGCATCAAAAGGTTTGATGAATAGAGCTCACGCATATAAAGCGGCTGTCGCAGACAATGAGCAAAGCGGTGAAAATGATCCTGATAAAGGTATTAACATGGGTTTATTTAGTTATCCTATCTTAATGGCGGCCGATATTTTGATGTTTAATGCTAATAAAGTCCCGGTTGGTAAAGATCAAATTCAGCATATTGAAATGGCTAGAGATATTGCAGCTAGATTTAATCATGTTTACGGCGAGCATTTTACTTTACCAGAAGCTGTAGTGGATGCGCAGAGTGCTACTTTATTAGGACTTGACGGTCGCAAGATGAGTAAGAGTTACAATAATACAATTCCATTGTTTGAACCTGAAAAGAAACTCAAGAAACTGATCAATAAAATCAAAACAAACTCTTTAGAACCGGGTGAGCCTAAAGATCCAGATGATTGCACTTTGTTTAGCATTTATAGGTCGTTTGCGAACAATGAACAATTACAAGAAATGCGTCAGCGTTATGCAGAAGGTATTGCTTGGGGCGAAATGAAGCGCGAATTGTTTGAGCACATTAATGATCATATTACGCCAGCCAGAGAACGTTATGAAGCCCTATTAGGGGCGCCTGAGCATATTGAGCAACAATTACAAGAGGGTGCAGAAAAAGCTCGCGCGGTCAGTGCGCCATTTATTAAAGAATTACGCCAAGCGGTAGGTATCTCTAAGATTTCGATATAGCAAGGAATCAAGTCGTTCGTGGTGAACTTGTCCAACCATGAACGACTCCATTAAATCTTTAGTAGTGCAAAAAAAAGTTATTGCACCAAATTAAACATCATAATTCGGATCAATCTTGATTGATGGGTTTGCAAATAACGCATTTAATACTCGTAGCCATCAATTTAACTTTTCTCAACAATTTACTTGTGTCAACATGCTGAAATATTACTTGCTTATAATGTTTTCAGTTATTTCATAAAGATAGCATTATTCTTGATTCAATATTAATCTCGTTTTTTGCTATTGCTTTAGTTGTATAGCTAGTTATATTGACCTTTGTAGTTTAATAGGGCTAGAGCAAAAGTTCTGCGTTAAATTTGGTGCGAAACTTGCATAAAACTTAAGGGTAGATCAATGGGTACTAATGAGCATAATTCAGGCTGAAAGGTTTTGTTAGTTACTTTGTTTCAATACATGGATTCATGGACAGTCCAGTGCACTTTTTATAGTTTACGATATTATGACTCCAAAATTTACGCCTTTAAAAGATCACGATACCCCCATTAAAGTTCTATTTACCGGTTACTTGTGTACAGTCGGTATTGGTTATCTCTTTGCCTTAATCCAAATCTTATTTACCCATGGCATGGCTGATGGTCAGTTTGGATTATCTGTGGATGACATTGTGTACAGTTATTATGGCAATCGATCTGGAACCGTACTAGAAAAGCAGTTGAATGGCGCTATGAAAGTCAACGCACCTGATCAAGAGCGATTTAAGATTATGGAGTGGGTAAGAAATGGTGCAGACATCGCTGATTATAAAGCCGATGGCATAGATAAGATTATTGAAAATCGTTGTGTGATGTGTCATAACAAAGAGGCTTCTGGTCTGCCTGATTTTTCGACTTTTGAAGGCTTAGCGCCTTATACCAAACAAGATACCGGCGCCACGTTTGAATCGTTAACCCGAGTGTCGCATATCCATTTATTTGGTATTAGTTTTATTTTTATGTTTGTCGGTTTGATCTTTAGTTTCTCAGAAACGACCACGACCCAGTATAAGTGTATTGCCATTGGGATGCCGTATGCGTTTCTTAGTGCTGATATTTTGTCCTGGTGGTTAACCAAGTTTGATCCAATTTTTGCTTGGCTAGTTATCTTTGCCGGCATGGGC
>CAIVAH010000256.1 GCA_903903765.1 uncultured Methylococcaceae bacterium | reverse complement strand
TTAGTGATGTCTGTAGGCAGTGTGAGTAATACTTTCGGTATTAAAGGTGTAGCTGAACATTGTTTGTTTCTTGATACAACTTCACAAGCCTTTAAGTTTCAAAAACAATTATTTGAATCATATTTAAAAAGTTATATTGGTAAAAATCCAGAGACGGTAAAGCCATTGTCTATTGCAATTGTCGGTGCAGGTGCAACGGGCGTTGAATTAGCGGCACAATTGCATGAAGTGACTAATGTGTTGGCTATTTATGGTTTGAATGAAAAAAGTACCGTTAAGTTGACGATCATTGAAGCGGCTACACAGTTATTACCCGCTTTACCTATTAAATTAGCAACTGCTACGCAACAACAGTTGGCGAGTTTAGGCGTGGTTTTAAAAATGGGTCGACGTGTTGTGGAAGTGACCAAAGAAGGTATAACGACTCATGATGGTGAGTTTATCGAAGCGGAATTAAAGGTGTGGGCGGCAGGCATTAAAGCGCCAGACTGGATGAACAATTTGGGGGGCTTGGAGACTAATCATATTAATCAATTGGTCGTTGATAGTACATTAAAAACGAGTGATGATAGTATTTTTGCAATGGGTGATTGTGCAGCATGTTTGTGGCCGGGTGGTAGAAGTAGTCATGTGCCACCTAGAGCACAGGCCGCGCATCAGCAAGCAACGGCGGTGGGGAAATCGATTATTAATCGCTTAAAAGGGCGTGCTTTAGTTGAGTTTGTTTATTATGATTACGGTTCTCTTGTTTCCTTAGGAAAATATACTACGGTCGGAAATTTGATGGGTAATTTAATGGGTACTGTCAGCATAGGTGGATTTATTGCTAAAGTAGTTTATATGTCACTATATAAAATGCACCAAGTTGCTATTCATGGGTATTTTAGAACGGCGATGTTAACCATTTCTAATGCCTTTAGGCGTAGTGTTTATACTAAAATTAAGATGCACTAACATTTAAAAATTAAAAGAAGAATGAGATTATGTTTGAAGTAGAGTATGAGTTTGGTGAAGAAGATTTGATTCATTTTAATGAACTACAGTTCTTGAGAAATGAAGATATACAATACAATATTAAAAAAAATCGTTGGGTTGTGCCCGCTGTTATGAGTACGATTGGCGGTTTTTATTATTTTTATTATGGTGATATAAATTCATCAGGATATATTTTAGTGATTGCGGCATTATGGGCAATATTGTCACCTAAAATAATGATGTTGGACTTACGTCGGCAGATTCTTAAAAGTTATACACCTAAAGAAAAAAGTAATATGTTCGGTACTTATACCTTAAGTATCGACCCAACAAATCCTAATTACTTGTTAGAGAAATCGCCGAGTGGTAAAAATAAAATGGCCTGGGCTGATTTGGTTAGAGTTGAGTATGGTAAGCGCTATGTTTATATCTATATTAATTTGAGCACGGCTTTAGTTATTCCAGTTGATAAAGTAAAACAGGGTAATTTGGAGCAATTTGCAGAGCAAGCTGAGAAGATGATCGAGCGATATTCTTAGGTGGCTTTTTAGAACATGACTTTAATCTTTTATAAGCATGCTTTCAGCATTGTTTTATAAGAGGTTAAAGTTCTAAATAAGCACCATTCAATTTTAACCAATGCCCATGTTCTTTGTATTTGGGGCAATATTTAGCCACAGTTTGCCAGTAAACGGCCGAGTGATTGTGATGGTGGATATGGCAGAGTTCGTGGATCACTAGGTAATTTATAATCGCCTCTGGTGCCATTATAATCTTCCAATTATACTGAATACCCGCATTAATACTACAACTACCCCAGCGTGCTTTAAAGCTTCTAATTGCTATTGATGTTGGTTTTACGCCTATTAACGAAGCATAGTAAGTCGTTTTTTCTTTTAATAAAATTTCAGCTTGTTTACGGTACCATTGGGTAAGTAATTTTTTAAGTGCATTAGCATCGTTTAAATATTGTCTTTTGGTAGTAAGGATTAAAACGTTATGTTCGATATGAATTGACGAATAAAGTCCGGCAATAATTCTTAAACAATAACGTTGTCCAACATATAAAAAATTTTCATCATTGATAAATTGTTTTGGTTTAATGGCTAAAAGATTTTCTTGCGTTGCGAGTTTAGTTTTTATCCAGTGTTGTTTTTTGATAATAATGTCTTCAATTGTTTTATGAGTTAAATAGTCAGGGACATGAATAAAGACTTTGCCTTTACTGATTTTTATAGATATCGTCTTTCTTTTTGGTGAACGAACTATTTCAGCAGTAAAGTTATCCCCTTTAATTAAGGTCATGATTTATTTTTTAAAAGGTATTCGATTATTTAAAGGTTTTTTCGCCCCATTGTATAATGGTATTAATTTTAAAAGCAGTTTTTTAGTTTAAAAATCCTTAAATAGGAAAGTCATTGTGACCATTAGAACATTTAAAAGTAAGAAACCCATTGTAGGCAAATTAGTTTATATCGATGAGAGTGCTGTGCTTATTGGCGATGTGACTTTAGGCGATAATGTTTCGGTGTGGCCTACTGCCGTGCTAAGAGGGGATGTGGAGAAAATAACCGTTGGCGCTGATAGTAATGTTCAAGATGGCGCGGTGCTGCATGTATCTCATGCTGGGCGTTTCTCTGAGCAAGGTTATGCATTAACTATTGGTAAAGGCGTGACTATTGGCCATAAAGCAGTGGTGCATGGATGTACGGTGGGTAATTACTGTTTGGTGGGCATAGGGGCCATTATTATGGATGGGGCCGTACTAGAAGATTATGTCATGTTAGGGGCGGGTGCCTTGGTATCACCGGGTAAACGCTTAGAAAGTGGGTATTTATATGTCGGAGCACCGGCTAAACAAGTAAGGGCACTTAATGCCGCCGAAAAAGAGTTTTTAAATTATTCAGCTGAGCACTATGTGCACTTAAAAGATGAGTATTTAAAAATTGTTAGTTAATTCATCTTAAGTCTGGTGTTATCTTGCCAATGCATTGTTCTAAAGATTGGGTGTATTATTGATTTTAACGATAGGAAGATTGTTTTCGCTGGAGCTTGTGCGATCTGCGAAATGCAGAAGTAAACTGCGGATAGCAACCGCAATATCATATCCGCCTATTGTGGTCTTACAACCGCGGTTTGTGCGTGGTATTGACGAATTGCGTTTCGTTTGAGCGTATCGGACAACCCAGTTGCAGGAAGCGTAGCGTGTCCGCGACTTATTTATCGATAAAAATTGTTATATGGTGCTAAGGCTTCCGGATTCGCTTTGTGCTCCTGAATCAAGTATACTGGTTCGTGAGAGAGTTGGCTGGACAGTCGCTGTTTTATCGCTAAGATAAGATGGAGGAAAGTCCGGGCTCCATTGGGCAGGGTGCCAGGTAACGCCTGGGAGGCGTGAGCCTACGGAAAGTGCCGCAGAAAATAAACCGCCTAACATTTAAATGTTAGGTAAGGGTGAAAAGGTGCGGTAAGAGCGCACCGCGCTTCTGGTAACAGGAGTGG
>CAIVAH010000255.1 GCA_903903765.1 uncultured Methylococcaceae bacterium | reverse complement strand
CTACCCAAGCAATTTCGGGTTCTGTATAAATAACACTGGGTAAAATATCATAATTGATGGGATTATTGATACCGGCTATAAAATCAGCAACAAAGATACCTTCTTCTATGCCTTTATGAGCTAACATCGGTCCTAATAATGTAAGATCACCTACTGCGTAAACCCCTGGTAAATTGGTACGACAATGCTCATCTACATAAACATAACCATCTTGATCCAATAATAAGTTTGCCTCAGGTGCCGCTAAATTTGTGGTATTCGGTCTGCTACCACAAGCAACTATAACTTTATCAACTTTTAAGCTATGTGTGCCGTCTTGATCTTGATATTCAATTGTAATGTGTTTACTGCCCTTTTTAGCAGATATCACTCTAGCACCTATTCGTATATCAAGGCCTTGTTTTTGAAATAGACTAAATGCAGCACCTGATACCTCGTGATCAAGTACCGATAGAAAGTTTTCTTGAGCTTCTAATAAAATGGTGTCTGCACCAAACCGACTCCAGATATTTGCCAGTTCTAACCCCATGACGCCAGCACCAATAATGGCCAGTTTTTTGGGAACTTCTTTTAGATTTAGTGCTGCTTTAGCATCAAATATAAATTCATTATCGATTTCAATAGTAGGTAGAGTTATAGATTCTGAACCCGAAGCTAAGATAATATATTTAGCATTTATTATTGACTTTAAATAAGTTTTATCATCAATAATCTCAATTTGGTGGGCATTTAATAAACGTGCTTTTGCATGAATATGCTCAATTTTATGCTTATGAAATAGCTCAATCATTTTTTGGCCAATTTCAGCAAGAATCTTATCTTTTCTACTTAATGCCGTTTTTATATCAAAATTTATATCGTTCGCAAAAATACCGTGTTGAGCAAATTCGTGGATTAAACTGTGGTACTTTTTAGCAGATTCTAATAATGCCATGGTGCCCACACTACCTGTATTAAGATGCGTATCTTTATGATTTGCATCATCTCGCGTATTAATACATGCAGTATTCAATCCTAATTCTGCACAGCGAACAGCACTTGCGTATCCAGCTGGGCCTGTGCCAATAACAATGACATCATAATAAGCTTTGCTAATATTGGGCATAATATTAAATGTTTAATAATAAATGAGCTGGAGATTCTAAACATTCTTTTATTGTTACCAAAAATTGTACCGCTTCTCGACCGTCAACTAAACGATGATCATATGAGAGTGCGAGATACATAATCGGTCTGATAACAATTTGGCCATTTTCAACAACAGGCCGTTCTTTAATGGCATGCATACCTAAGATTGCGCATTGCGGTGGATTTAATATTGGCGTAGATAACATAGAACCAAACACGCCACCATTTGTAATAGTAAATGTTCCACCTTTTAGATCATCATAACTTAAGGTACCTGCCCGCGCTTTTTCACCATAAGAGGCAATACTTTTCTCTATACCTGCAAAATCTAGTTGATCCGCATCATGCAAGACTGGCACAATCAGTCCGCGTGGTGTACTGACCGCGATTCCTAAATCATAGTAACCATGATAAATAATATCGCTCCCATCAATTGAGGCATTAATGGCTGGGAAATGTTTTAAAGCTTCGATTGAGGCTTTAACGAAGAAAGACATAAAACCAAGTTTTACGCCATGTTTTTTCTCGAAACGATCTTTGTACTGATTACGTAAATCAATTACATTTTGCATATTAACTTCATTGAAGGTGGTTAACATAGCAGCATTTTGTTGCGCTTGTAATAATCTTTCTGCAACTTTTGCCCTTAAACGGGTCATCGCTACGCGCTGTTCAGGGCGTATGCTAGAAGACGTGTTGATAGAATCTGATGGAGTAATAATTGTAGATTCAGGTGCTTCTTGTTTATTTGCCGCACTGATTGGACTTCCGGGTTGAACAGTCTCGTTTGTTACAGCAGTTAGTTCTACAGTAATTGATGATGAGCTATTAAGATGTTCTAATACATCAGACTTAGTTAATCGACCACTTTTACCTGTCCCGGTGATTTCATTAGGATTTAAGCCATTCTCATGAATTAAGCGGCGCACTGAAGGACTTAGAGGCATGTCTTCTTCGTTATTAAGCGGCGTTTGTGTTGATTTTTCAATCGGTTCCACAATAGTATTTTCTTCGGCGGATTGAATTTGTAATATAGCTAACACTTCACCGGCCGTTACTATTGTGCCATTTTCTTTAAGTATTTGACTTAGGATGCCAGACTCTGGTGCGGTTACTTCTAATACTACTTTGTCCGTTTCAAGATCGACTAAATTTTCATTTTTATTAACAAAGTCCCCTGGTTTTTTTTGCCAGTTGATTAATGTTGCATCAGATACTGATTCGGGTAATTGCGGTACTACTACTTCGATGCTCATATTAATTTCCTAAGGTATTGCCGTATAAGGCCGAATGAACGACAGCTTTTTGTTGTTCTATATGGACGTGGAATTTTCCAACCGCGGGTGCTGCAGAAGCATCGCGACCCGCATAGAATAAACTAATATTCGAGTCTAGTTGATCTGTAAAATGGTGTTTTAATTGATACCAAGCACCTTGATTTTTTGGTTCTTCTTGGCACCAAATGAACTCGATTAAATTGGGATACTTAGCTAATTCTGTTTTAAGTTGTTTTCCCGGAAATGGGTAAAGCTGTTCTAATCGACAGATAACGATATTTTTTAAATTATCTTGATCTCGCGTTTCAAGTAAATCGTAATAGACTTTACCTGCACATAAAATAAACCGTGTCACCTCTTTTGGATTAACTTTAATGTGTTCTGGGATAATAGTTTGGAATTGTCCTGAGCTTAAATCTTCCAAAGAAGATACCGCCAATTTATGTCTTAATAAGCTCTTTGGACTCATAATAACCAATGGTTTTCGGTATGGACGTATGATTTGTCTACGAAGTAGATGAAAGATTTGGGCTGGCGTTGTAGGGTTGCAAACTTGGATATTATTTTCTGCACATAATTGTAAATACCGCTCTAATCTTGCTGATGAATGTTCAGGCCCCTGCCCTTCATAGCCATGGGGTAATAACATCACTAATCCACAAAGCCGTCCCCATTTAGTTTCACCCGAACTAATAAATTGATCAATAACAACTTGTGCACCATTAGCGAAATCACCAAATTGGGCTTCCCAAATCACCAATGAATTCGGTGTTGTTGTACTGTAACCATATTCAAAACCCAAAACACCGGCTTCAGATAATAAAGAATCAAAGATCAACGCGCTACCTTGCTCTTTGTCTAAATGCTTTAAGGAGGTGTAGGTTTTATTGTTAAGTTGATTATGTAATACGGCATGTCGATGCACAAAAGTCCCGCGTCCAACATCTTGCCCTGTAATTCTTATGGGATGTTTTTCTAAAAGTAAACTGGCATAGGCTAGATTTTCTGCAAAACCCCAATCCAAGGGTAATGCGCCTGCTGCCATTTTGCGACGATTGTCCATGACTTTTGCAACTCTTGGATGTAATTCAAATCCAGCGGGTAAACGTTGCATTCGATCATTACAAAATCGCAAAAAATCTAAAGATATTGCTGTATTTGCAGGGGTATCCCAAGTTGTATTAAGGAATTTAAACCATTGATTGGTGTATGAGTATTCTGGGTTCTTAGAGATAGGCCTAGAAACCACAGCACCTGCTTCTAATAGTTTTTGATAATCGTGCTCCATTGCTAACGCAGCATCAAAACTTAATAATTTTTCACTGATTAATTTTTCAGCATAAATTTTTCGAGTAGTTTTATGCTTACGAATTTTTTTATACATTAAAGGTTGAGTCGCAGCAGGTTCATCAGCTTCGTTATGTCCTAGTCGTCTATAACAAATAAGATCAATTACTACGTCTTTATTGAAGGTCATTCGATAATCTAGTGCTAGTTTAGTCACAAAGATAACGGCTTCTGGGTCATCACCATTTACATGAAATACTGGCGCTTGAATCATGCTAGCTACATCAGTACAATATAAAGTTGATCGCGCATCTAATGGATTACTAGTCGTAAAGCCAATTTGATTGTTGATCACGATATGCACTGTGCCACCGGTATAAAATGCCCGCGTTTGAGACATATTAAGTGTCTCCATTACGATTCCTTGTCCAGAGAAAGCAGCATCACCATGTATTAAAACAGGTATAACCGTACTTACACCTTCCTCACCTGCTCTATCTTGGCGAGCTCTAACTGAGCCTTCTACTACGGGATTTATAATTTCTAAATGTGAAGGATTAAACGCTAAAGTGACATGCACCGGGCCAGTTGGAGTGTCTAAGTTGGATGAAAATCCCATGTGATATTTAACATCCCCTGATTTAGCACCAGGCAATAAAGATGAAGTTCCTTCAAACTCATCAAATAAACTTGCTGGGCTTTTACCTAATATATTGACTAATACGTTCAAGCGACCACGGTGTGCCATGCCAATCACGATTTCTTTTACGCCTTTTTGGCTAGAACTTTGTATTAATTCGTCTAGTATTGGTATTAATGATTCTCCACCTTCAAGAGAGAACCGCTTTTGTCCCACAAAGCGATGATGTAAATGACTTTCGATACCTTCAGCAGCTGTTAATAATTTAAGTATCTCCAGTTTTTGATTAGTATTTAAGGAAACGGTCGCTTTTGATGTCTCTAATCGATTGATTAACCAGCGTCTAATTTTAGTATCAACAATATGCATAAATTCGGAGCCAATACTTGCGCAATAAATAGCCCTTAAATTGTCAATAATATTTCGTAACGTTAATCGGTCGACACCCCCTTGTATTGCACCCGTATCAAATAAAGTATCCATATCTAACTCAGTTAATCCGTAGTAAGACGGATCCATATCTGAAGTTGGTTGGATACTTTTTCCTAGCGGATTACTATTAGCTATCTGATGCCCACGCACCCTGTAATGGTTGATAAGTCTAGAAACGGCAGCTTGTTTTTTTACGCTTTCTTCAGTAAAGCCTTGTAGTTGAGCTAATCGGCGATGTGATTGTGTTGCTAACTCAGCAAATCTGTCAACAACGGGACTATGTGGCGTTTCATACGCCAAACCTTGCTGTATTTCTTTAAAATGTTTTTGCCAACTGATTTCTACAGATTCGGGATCATCTAAATAGCGCTCGTATAAACTTTCAATATAGGTTGCATTGCTGCCTTGCAATGATGATGAATCTTGAAAAACTTCTATCAGCTTACTCATTATTACTATCCAATAAATTCTAAAGCGAATTAGTCACACAAGTGAATCTTACCAATTATCAAAAATCTCGCCAAGATTGATTGATTTCGGCATTAAATAAAATTTTTTCAATAGAATAAGCAGGTATAAGCATTTTTACAAGTGAATAAGCGTGTTGTGTTATAAAATAAACGAAATTACACGTGGAGATCTATCATGCGCATTATCCTTCTAGGAAGTCCGGGTTCTGGAAAAGGTACCCAAGCTCAATTCATTACTGAAAAATATTCAATTCCTCAAATCTCAACTGGTGACATGCTAAGAGCTGCGGTAAGAGCAGGAACACACTTAGGTATGGAAGCAAAAAAAATTATGGATGCCGGTGGTTTGGTTTCAGATGAAATAATTTTAGGATTAATAAAGGATCGGATTACAAGTGAGGATTGTGTTAATGGTTTTTTATTAGACGGATTTCCAAGAACAATTGCACAAGCAGAGGGATTAGCTGCTATGGATATTAGTATTGATCATGTGATTGAAATTAATGTAGCTGATGAAGAAATTGTCACACGTATTGAAGGTAGGCGCGTACACCCTGAATCGGGTAGAAGTTACCACGTTAAATTTAATCCACCTAAAGTTGCTGGTATTGATGACGTTTCCGGTGAAGCACTAATCCAAAGAGATGATGATAAAGAAGAAACCGTTAGAAAACGTCTAGCTGTTTATCATGCACAAACTAAACCTTTAGTAGACTATTATTCAGCACCTGAGCAAAACGCTGCATTTACCTCTATTTCGGGGGTCGGTTCAGTAGAGGAAATAACCAGTAAGGTTTTTACAATATTAGGTTAAAAACTTTTAAATTAATAGTTCTATTTTGAGGCAGTGCCTCTCGATTTTGATTAAGGAATATAAGTAAATGAGTAAACTTTATAACGTTGCTGTCGTGGGAGCAACGGGTGCAGTAGGTGAAGCCATGTTATCAATATTGGAAGAACGCAATTTTCCTGTGGGTGAAGTCTATGCATTAGCTAGTAGCAATTCAGTTGGTAAACGTATTCCTTTCAAAGAGGGTTATTTAAAAGTACAAGATTTAGCTACTTTTGATTTTTCAAAAGCACAGATTGGTTTATTCTCACCTGGCGCATCCATCTCAGAAGTTTATGCGCCTATTGCAGCAGCGGCTGGATGTGTTGTTATCGATAATACCTCTCAATTTAGATACGATCATGACATACCTTTAGTTGTACCTGAGGTTAATCCAGAAAAAGTTGCTGATTATGTCAACAGAGGCATTATAGCCAATCCAAATTGCTCAACCATTCAAATGTTAGTTGCATTAAAACCGATATACGATGCAGTAGGTATAAGCCGTATTAATGTGAGTACTTATCAAGCCGTATCAGGCACGGGTAAAGAAGCCATAGAAGAATTGGGGAAACAAACCTTAAATCTATTAAATTTACAACCAATTACCGCTAAAGTTTATCCTAAACAAATCGCCTTTAACGTTTTACCTCAAATAGATGTATTTATGGACAATGGCTACACCAAAGAAGAGATGAAAATGGTCTGGGAAACCCAAAAAATATTGGGTGATGAACGTGTAATGGTGAATGCGACTGCAGTTCGCGTACCTGTATTCTATGGACATTCTGAATCAGTGCATATTGAAACTGTTAAAAAGATAAGTTGTGAGAAAGTTAAAGAACTATTATCTAATGCACCAGGTATTACCGTTATTGATGAAAGAGTTGATGGCGGATATCCTACGGCGGTAACTGACTCTTCTGGTAATGATAATGTTTTTGTTGGGCGTATCCGAGAAGATATATCACATCCTCAAGGCATTGATTTATGGGTGGTCGGAGATAATGTAAGGAAAGGAGCTGCTCTAAATAGTGTGCAAATTGCTGAGATATTGATAAAAGACTTTATTTGATTTTTACATAAGAGTTTTTTATTATTTGACATTCTATTTATATTAACTTTTATTTCAATTGACAAAAGTTATTTATTTCTATAAATTTGATTCTTAATAGAATTTTAAAAAAAACCTTGTGTACGTATTTTCAATATGGAAATTAATAGAAGCTTAGAGATTAAAGGTTTTTTAAACATGTCACAAAAAAAACGCATTAAATTATTAACCCTAAGTTTAATAATTATGAATGGCGGTTTAAATGCAAAAGCAGATTCAACAAATCAAATTGAACGCCTTAAGCAACAGATTTTAATCGCTGAAATCGACAATAGATTTGATATTGCTGATTCCGCGTTAGAACATTGGTTATCAATTGATAACAACAATATTGAGGTGCTATATTTACAAGCTGAGATCAATATTCTTAAGGGTGATAGTGAAAATGCTAAAAAGAATATAGCGATACTTGAATCTAAAAACGCGAACGATCCCAGATTAAACATTTTAAAAAGTTTGTTTTATGCCTATGGGCCCAATAAGCTCAAATTGCAGCAAGCTCGCTTTTTATCGGGTAATCAAAGAAAAAGCGAATCAATTAGCATTTATCAAGATTTATTCCCCTACGGCATGCCAACTATTAGTCTAGATATTGAGTATCTAGATATGCTTGGTTACAACAATGGACGTGATAACACCAAAGCAAAACAAATCTTAGAAGCCAGAATTAAAGAATATCCCTATATTAAAGAATATAAATTAGCCTATGCAAATTTATTAGCTAATAGCAATAAATCAGATGTAAAAAAATCACTTAGACTTTACGATCAACTATCTAATGCTGATACTCATTCTCCGGAAACTGTTTCTGCATGGCTTAACGCTATATCAGAGATTCCTGTTGAAAATTTAACAACTTTTGATATCGACAAATTAGCTACAACATTTCCTTATGATGAAAAGGTCATTGAGAAGGTAAAGGATTTAAGATCAAAATTTACTGCTTACAATAATAAAATCCATGACCCTGGATATCAAGCTCTTTTAAAAGGATTTTCTCATCTTGATAATTCAGAATATGAGTTAGCTGAACGAAGTTTTTTAATTGCAAAACAAATACATCCGAAAGACTCACAAGTTTATTTAGGTTTGGGTAACACCAAATTAGGTCAAAATAATTACAGTGAAGCTAAAGATTTTTTTCTACAAGGAAAGAAACTGCGCGGAAATAATGCTAAAAAAACCAATTGGGACGCATTGATAGCTAAAGCCAATTATTGGATTGAGTTATTACAAATTGATAAATTGGCAACAAGTAATGCTAACAAGCAATATGTAATTGACCAATACAATAAAAAAATATTGCAGGATCCTAGTGAAATCTCACCCTATATCGCAATTGCAAAAATCTACGCGAGCACAAATAACATAGCTTTAGCAGATGAATATTTCATTAAAGCGCTTGGCATTAATGAGTCTAATTATTCAGCATTGGTAGGAAGATTTAATTTGTTATTTGATAACAATAAGACTGTGCAAGCTTTTACTTTATCTGACCAATACAATGATTCACAGAAAAAAGTAATTGCAAATTTTCTGTCCGATAAAAAATTACAATCAACAATCGCAGATGCTGAAACAGCCCTAATACAGCATAATATTGCTTTAGCCGCTGAGAAAACTAATTTTGCTTCAGGATTTAAAACCCAAGACCCCTGGCTTATCTTTAGTTTAGCTAATTTACTTAATAAACTAAATAGAAAGGCAGATGCAGACAAGTACGTTTTAGATTACTTAAAAAACAATATTTTATCTGATGAGATAAGCTATGCATATGCTTTATATCTATCTAAAAATGGCCGTGCAATTGATGCATTAAATGAAATTAATAAAATCAATCCGGATAAACGCACCATTGGGATGATTGAAGCGCAACAACGTTTATCACTCAATTACCAATTTAATCATATTGAAAGTTTATTAAAAGAAGATAGAGCGAAAGCCATTAATTATCTAACTACGCTTGAGGAAAACGCAAATAAAGAGCCTAAACTTTTAATTAAAATTGCGAATACTCTATATGATATAGATGTAAAGGAACATTCCAGAAAAGTTATTAATAAGCTGGAATACTCAGCTCAGTGGCCTATTTCTACTCAATTAGATTACGCTCGTATACTGACTAAACTAAAAGATTTTGATAAGTTAGCCAATCTTGATAAAAAAATTAATTTGAAGCTTGCTTCAAATGACGAACTTGAACAATATAATCAAATCATATTTGAGTACAAAATTGATCAAGCAAATAAATTGGTCGCTCAAAACAAAATAGCACAAGCTAAAGAGATTTATTTACAACTGCTCCAAAATGATACTTTATTCTCGGCAATTTTCTTAGAATCAAAACAAGCACAAAATATAAACTCAAAAAACCCAGAAAGTACGCGTCAATTGATTTCACTATGGATTGATGAACATTTTGATAAATTAGTAAGTTTAGATAAATACTCTGATTACCCGAAAGTAAAACGTATACAGATTCTTGTAGATTTAGAACAGTTCAAACAAGCTGAAACGGCAATGCAAGAACTATTATTAGATAAACGTAGTGAAGATCGCGCACTTTATATTGCATCAAAATCCGCTTTATACATGAAAAAATGGCGTTTAGCTGAGCGGTTATGTTATGCGGCGTTACAAGCTAATAAAGCCAATAACAAATTTGAAGAAAATTTGCTTACAGCTAAGATAGACACCACTATCATCAATGAAGCTGATAAAAAATGGCTTTATCAAAATAGCAATGTTGATTGGCTAACGAGTAATGTTAAATCAAATATAGACGAATTGCGAAAGAAATCTGATGGTTATGTGACATTCTTTCCTGATTACCGTTTTGGGACTAATACTAGTTCATTAGCCGCTAATATTGAAGCAAAGTTGCCAGTAAATAATATTGGTCATGCAATAATTAGAGTTAATCCAGTACATCTAGAAGGTGAATTACAAAACTTAAATGCTAAAGATTTTGGAACATCGCAATTACATTTAAGTGGCCAAAATAACTCAACCCCAATAGCAACAGGCGTTGGTTATAACGTTGGCTGGATGGGTAAGAATTGGATGGTTGATGTTGGTAGAACACCAGAAAATTTCTTAGTTTCAGATGTGGTAGGTGGCTTACGATTGGATGGAGACTTTAATGCATTTTCATGGGCCATTAATGCATCACGTCGACCAATCCGAAATACCGTTCTATCATATGCTGGACTTACTGATCCTTATACCCAACAAATTTGGGGTGGAGCTAGACAAAATGGCGCCGGATTCAGTTTGGGATATGATGACGGAAGTGCCGTTGGAGTTTGGTCAAATTGGCAATATCAGTACATAAATGGTCAGAATTTAAAGGATAATGATAAGTTTCAAGGACAGGTTGGTATTTATGGTGCTTTATGGAAGGACACTAAAAATCTAAGTAATGTCGATTGGGGTTTAAATACTCTTTTTATGCACTATGCTAATAATCAAAATGAATTTAGTTTTGGTAATGGTGGGTATTTTAGTCCCCAAGCTTATGCATCGCTATCATTACCTATAACACTCTATGGCCGTTATTCTGATTTGGCTTATTCCCTTCGTGTTACTGGCGCTTACTCTTATTCAAAAGTTAACGATTCTGACTACTACCCAAATGATCCGATTTTGCAAGACCAAGCTTTGAACTCCGGATTAACAACAACTTATTTAGGCAGTGAAACTCATGCTTTTACTTATGGGGTGAGCGCTGTTATTGAGAAACGTTTAACTGATCACTGGTCAATCGGTGGGCGTGCGCAGATACAACGTGCTTTATTTTATAACCCAAGTAATGTTGGATTGTACTTAAAATACGATTTTAATGAACATTGGGATGCTATAAGTACCCCTCCTAAAGTTCCAAATACTATTAATGATTATGCTGATTATTAACTTTCTGTTTTCATTTAGCTTAATTCACAAATAAGAGACTCTTTAGAATGAAGTTACGACTGGTAAAACAAAATGATGGTCATCATGATGCTAATAGTTTGACAACAAGTCAGTCAATTATTGGTATTGTTGATTTGGATCCAAAATTTAATTCCATTGAAAAGCCAGGTCTTTTTGCTTTATCTGTACCCACCTTAGCTATGGCGAGATCCATCATTGTTGAAACAATAATCAGTAATGCTTCTAATAAAACTGCTTTATTATCATTTGAAGATAAGAGTGATGTTTTTAATGTGCCTCAAAATAAAGCTGATAAGTTGATGGCAATATATAGAACTGGGCATTTATCATTAAATTTTATCTATGTTGAGGAATACAATTTATTTTTTAAAAAAATTAAAAGTGATATTTCAAGTAAAAAATTCGCTGATTTTGATTTGATTGTTATCGACATTTATCAAGATATATTTTTATCAATGACAGAGATGGAATTAGCATTTTTATTATCATCTTGGCAAAGTTGGTTTATCAGCCAGAATATGATGTGTCTTTGGATTATTTATGGTGATCAATCATCTAACGTAACGCATAAACAATTTTCTAAATTTAATAATTTATTTAATGGCTTAACGGTTATCGATTATGAAAGCATTAATATTAAATATAATATATTATTTTGGCATCTTAAAATGTCAGTGCAAGCAAATATCTCATTAGACCTGATATTTGATGAAGATAATCATCAATTATCAATCGATAAATTCAGTAAAACTCCTTCTTTGGTATCATTAATGTCACCTTTAACTGGTCAAGAAACAACTTTATTACTAAAACCATCTTCCCTTTCACATGAGTTATATCCCCGTAAATGGGAACTCGTTAATGACTTTGATGAAATATTTAATATTATTGGCCATGATTCAATTGCAACCATCATTATCTATACCATTTCATCTGAACACGTATCTGAATTAGCACAGCAAATCCTTCATGTTCGTAGAAAAGGTGGAAGACAATTAAAAATCATTGTGCGTGAAATGAATTTACCGTTACGAAATAGTGATGAGAAATTATTAATCAATCTAGGCGCTAATATCGTTATTCCTAAGTCTGTTGAGTTTCTAAAATTTATTTCAATGGTGGATGCGATGCAAGGTTGTTATTATTCACGTGTGATTCCAAATAACATTGAAGAATATAATCAAATAGATATTAATAGTTATAGTAAAGGTGCTATGAGTGTTGATGAGTTTGTTGAGCAAATCAACATACTTATTGATTATGCACAAAAAATGGAAATCAACTCTTCATTAATTAAATTTAAGTTAAATGAAGTAATACCGATTGAGGAAGTATTTAATTTAATTCGAATAAAACGGAATGGCGATGTTTTTACGCATTGTAATGGTTTTTTATATTTGTTTTTGTATCAGTGCGAATTAGCCGCAATTGCAAATGCGCTTGCACATTTATTTATTTTACCTTATGAAGAATTATTTCTAGAACAAGAAGTGTTTACATATACTGATGAAATAAGATTTGAAATTAAATCTATGATATCAGGCAACACAGAATCAGAAACATACGACGACACAGACAGCGTTACCAATATGGAAATGCCAGTAAAAACACCTAGTGTAAATGTCAGAAATCCTGCCAAGCCACATAATATATTTTAAGAAAACTGACATGAATTTTGACGATTTTATAATTACTGCGTCTTTAGCTTTTGTATCGGGTGTTGGCTTAGGGCTTATTATTAAAGATTTATGGTGTTTTATTATAAAAGCAGTGCGCATATTAAGTGGAAAGCCTGAGATTATTCAACCTGTAAAATTTTCAAAATTTTTCAAATCGCGTGAGGACTAATTTTGAAGTCGAGTGAATATACTATAGGCGCTTGGAATATATATTTTGTTGTTAAGATAGTATTATTTCTTAATGGCATAATTGAATTTGATTATTTAAGAAACTTCGCGTTCTTAATATTTTTAATCATTCCTATTAAAACTAGACTATATTTTGTATTGCAGCAATTAATTGCAATACCCATAGCCTTATACATCCTATACGATGATTCTTATTTGCCTCCAATAAGTCATGCACTGGCTCAGACATCACAAATCTCGCAGTTTGGCTTAAATTATTTATTAGAACTTGGATCAAGATTTATATCGTTAAATTTCATATTAATATTGTTCATATGTACAGTATTGTATTTTATGCTTTTTAATGTATTGCGAATGACTTCAGTGGTGATAACGGTTATCTTGATTTTATTCATTAATCATATTAATGCTCATAACGCAGCAAATATCAATGCAAATTCAAAAACAAATAACTATTCATATTTGGATAAAACTAATTCAAGTAGTAGTTCATCCTCACTAAATGATAATTTAACTCAATACGAAAAAGATTTCTTTGAGAAACAATCTACTATCCAATTGGGTTTAAGAAATGATGTATTACCTAAAGTGGATTTTGATATTTTGATATTAAGTGTCTGTTCATTAGCCTGGGATGATATAAATTTCTATCATTTGGAAAATCATAAGTTATTTAAAGAATTTGATCTTTTGTATGAAAACTTTAATACGGCTACCTCATACAGTGGACCAGCAGTTGTAAGATTATTACAGGCAAACTGTGGCCAGAAAAGTCATAACTCAATAATGAGTCAACCCTCTAACAAACAATGCTATCTAGCAAATAATTTAAGAAATTTAGGATACGACATAGAGTTTTTATTAAATCATGATGGTAACTTCGATAATTTTGCACCATTAGTGGTCGATAAAGGTGATTTACAAGTCAGACCTAACCATTTTAATTTAAAACCCTATCTCTTAAACTTTGATAATTCATATATTCATCGTGATAGTGATATGTTTACTTTATGGTTACAAAACAGAAATGTGAGTAAAAGCAATAAAAAATTCACTCTTTATAATACCGTTAGCCTACATGATGGCGTCCATTATCAATATAAAAAATCACAAACGTCTTCTGAAACTTATGAAGAAAGACTGACCAATTTATTAAATGATTTTTATAATTTATTGGATGAACTTAAAAAAACTAATAAGCCTATTGTTGTGTTATTTGTTCCAGAACATGGTGCAAATATTAGAGGTGACAAAGTTCAAATAGCAGGTATGCGTGAATTAGCAAGTCCCAAAATCACCAATGTACCAGTCGGATTAAAAATAATCGGTAGTGACATTGTTCGATCCGGTAATCAAATCCGTGTTAAGGAACCCTCTAGCTATACGGTAATTGGACATATCGTAAACGAACTTTTAATTCAAGATGTATTTAGTAAAAAAGCGTTTAGTGCAGAGCAGTTAATAATTGGAGCACCTACAACTCCCCTACTCTCTGAAAACGAAGGATCAATTGTTATGAAATACAATAATGATTATTTTTATTCTTTCAATAAAAATGAATGGTTGAAATATGAAATTGAGTAATAAGTCTTATGGATTATGATAAAGATGATGTTTCAGAATTATATAAAAGTTTGGGTATAACCCATTATAGCTATATAGAAATAAAAGAAATTGAAGAACTTAAAGAAATCATTGATAAATGGTCTTTAATCAAAGAAATAACTAGTTTTGATTTCTTCCACGAGGATAAAAGAAAATAAATGCCAGTTTTGTGTATACAAGGTATCCAGTCATCCGTCGGTTCTTCTACAGTGACGGCCAATGTAGCAAGAAATTTATATGATTTAAATCAAGATGTATTGGTTATTGACTTAAATCCTAGTAACTTACTTCGATTGCATTTTAACATGGACTGGTTCAATAAATCAGGTTGGGCGCTTAATGTGCTTAACGATGAAGCTTGGTATAAAGCCGGTTTTAAGTGCGAGTTAGGTGTTAATTTTATTCCATTTGGAGGGATTTCCTATGATAATCAACTTGATCTTTTAGAAAAAATTAATACTGATACTTGGTTGTCTGAAAAACTAAATCTTGCAAAAAATTCGAAAAAAAAATGGCTTATCTTAAATACAGGAAGTGAATTAAATAAGTTGAGCATACAAGCATTAAAGTATGCCGATAGTATTATTAGAGTAATCGAACCACAAGTGATCTCTGTCTCATTGATTAGTGATTCAATTCAATCCAATTATTTAAAAAATGATTCTGCATTAAATACTAAATGTTTGTACTTAATCAATAAGTTTATGCCACTTAGTCAGTTGGATCATGATACATCATTAGTTTTAAAAGCACATTTAGCCAATTCATTGATCCCCGTTAAGATTTATTATGATGAAAATATCAAAGAAGCCTTAGCGCAAAAAACAACCGTACAGTTATATTCGCCAGAGTCTGCGACAAGTAAACAGTTTAAAACTTTAGCGACTTGGATTATGTTGCATTTTAGTCATAAAGTTTCCGCATGATTTCAAATGTGATTTATTCAACTTTTTATGGCTCACAATTTAACGAGGCATGGATAAGCTTTAAAAAACACTATTTTAGTCATAAACCCGAAAAAAGTGGCCTTATATTAGGTTTATTAGTCTTTTTTTTATTATCTATATACTGCCACGAATCAAAACGTTTACATGTAACAAAATCGTTAAGAGTTTTTTTACCCCAAGTACAATTAGCAAGAATCTCATTTCTTGATATTTTTCGAATCCTTATTCAGTTGATTTGGATCAGCTTCATCAATCAATCAAGTCCCTATGATAAGTTACTTGATAACTTAAATTTAATCAATAAAATCATCTATCGTGGATTTTCAATCATTTTTTTTCCATTTAAAGTTTTTGAGGCCAGTTCAGGAAAAATCCTTAATGATATTGAAAATTCTGACAGTTCAAATGATGGTCAGTTTAGGCCACAGATTTATCTATTTATTATTTTCTTATTAGCGATAGTATGTCTAACCATTCCATTTAATATTACTTCTCAATTGATATTTGTAGTAATCATGTGGATTGTTGCAATGTCAGTTCGTAAAACTAAAGGTTACTTACCAAAATTAATATTAGTGATTCTCTCTTTAACATTAGCTTCACGATATTTGTTTTGGAGAGCTACATCGACTATCAACACTGACAGTAGTATTGACACCACTTTTAGTATTATTTTATTTATAGCAGAAGTTTATACATGGCTGATTTTGTTATTGGGTTATTTTCAAATTGCTGGTCCTTTACAGAGAAAAGCACATTTATTATCGAACGATATCTCTTTATGGCCAACAGTGGATATTTTCATACCGACCTATAATGAAGCAATTGGAATTATCAAAACTACAACAATAGCGGCTACTAATATAGATTGGCCAAAAGAAAAAATTAACATCTACATTCTTGATGATGGAAATCGTCATGAAGTAAAAGAACTTGCAGAACAAGTAAGTGTAGGCTACATCAGTAGAGTCAACAATACTCATGCAAAAGCTGGAAATATTAATAATGCCATGCAATCAAGTCATGGTGAATATATCGCAATTTTTGATTGCGATCACATCCCGGTTAGATCTTTTTTACAAACCACAATGGGCTGGTTTATTAAAGATAAAAAACTAGCTTTAATTCAAACCCCTCATCATTTCTACTCCCCTGATCCATTTGAACGAAACTTAAGTAATTTCAAAAAAACGCCTAATGAAAACAGTCTGTTTTACGGCGTCATTCAAGATGGAAATGATTTGTGGAACGCTGCTTTTTTTTGTGGATCATGTGCAATATTAAAGAGAAAACCTTTAATAGAAATCGGTGGCGTTGCTATCGAAACGGTTACTGAAGATGCCCATACCGCCTTAAAATTGCATCGTAAAGGGTATACATCAGCATACATTAATATCATACAAGCAGCTGGACAAGCGACAGAAACATTATCCGCTCACATTGGTCAACGAATTCGTTGGTCACGAGGTATGGCGCAAATCTTTAGAATTGATAATCCCCTAACGGGTATCGGCTTAAAGTTTAGCCAACGCCTATGTTATGCCAATGCTATGTTACATTTTTTTGGTGGCATTCCGCGTTTAATATTTCTAATAGCACCTTTAGCCTATTTAATTATTCATGCGTATATTATTCATGCACCGACTAATGAAATACTATTGTATGCATTGCCGTCTATTATTCATTCCAACCTTGCAAATTCTTATATGCAAGGGAAACATCGATTCTCCTTTTGGGCTGAAATTTATGAAGCCGTGTTAGCTTGGTACATTGCTATTCCAACAACAGTTGCATTATTTAAACCAAATGTAGGTTCATTTAATGTTACATCTAAGGGTGGAATTATAAAAGAAGAGTTTTTTGATTTAAGGGTTTCTAAACCATATCTAATACTGATATTTTTTAATATAGTTGGTATTTGTTTTGGTATTTATCGATATATTTATGGGCCAGAGTATGAAGTTTCGACTGTGATTATAAATATTGTTTGGGCAACTTATAATCTATTAGTCTTAGGTGGAGCAATTAGCGTTGCTCAAGAAACAAAACAATTAAGATTAAATCATCGAATTGATGTAAAAACAGACATTGTTATAAGAAATAGTTCGGGGCATTTATTTAAGGCAAGAATGAACAACTATTCTGATTCTGGCTTAGGTGTTCAACTATACGCAGATAACTTAAATTTTAATAAAAATGAACATATTCATGTGATATTATCACATGGTAATAGAGAATATGTGTTTCCTGCCGTTATCTCTTCTATAAACAAAGTTTACATGGGTCTTTTATTGGATAATCTCACCGAAAAGCAAAGGAGAGATTTTGTTAAATGTAATTATTCACGATCAGATGCTTGGTGCAGTTGGGAAGATAACTTTAGTATCGATAAACCATTGACTAGTTTACTTGATATAGTGACTGTTGGTTTTCATGGATACATAATTTTGGCTCGTTCAGTTCCAAATAGAATTACTAAATATTTTTTGAAAGGTAAAAAACTTGTATATTTTATAAAAACCTTATTTCCCCAAAACATTTATTAAGACACTATCAAGCAATGAAGATATATAAATCAAAATCTTATTTTCTTAAAAACACAACAAATATACTGTTTTTATTTTTTATCACTATAGTTTTTCCGGTTCAAGGTGCTCAACGAGATTTCTTTAAAGAAAATACGACTTATTCACTTGATAATCCACCTTCAAAACAACTCCAATCAACTTTTCTAGAATTGGATATCAAATACCCCATAAAGTTACAAGGTAACTTAGCGACGGCTTATATAAATTTTGGTTCACGCCTAGATGAGATAGTGACAAACGCTACGTTAGAATTAAGTTACATGTATTCACCTATCCTTTCTCCTGCATCTTCACATGTGCGGATTCTATTGAATAATCATGTGCTTGGTTATATTGCTGTTGAAAAAGACAAAGGCGGAATTAAACAAAATCTTACATTTAACCTTGATCCAAAGTTCCTATCAAAATTCAATACAATATCGTTTGAATTAGTTGCGCACAGGGATCTTAATTGCGTTAGTGAAGCAAATTCTGGTTTATGGTTTGAAATTGATAACTCCAGTAAACTTGTTACATCTGCTGAACCCATTCCGGTTAAGAATGATTTTATTTTCTTTCCGAAACCATTTGTAGATATCAATGATTTTGGAACTATTGAAGTACCATTCGTTTATCCAGAAACAGGCATTGAAGACGTTTTAGAGGCATCAGGTATTGCAGCGTCTTATTTTGGCACCTTAACCAAGTGGCAAGAATTACTTTTTCCAGTTGTTATTAATGCGCTCCCTAATAAACATGCTATTGTCTTTGCTACAAATAAAAACCGACCTGATTTTTTAAAAAATCTTCCTGAAGTAGACAAACCAACAGTTCAACTCATTTCTCACCCAAACAATCCATTTATTAAATTACTATTAGTTTTAGGACGAGATAAACAAGACTTAAGGGTTGCAATTGAAGGTTTAACAACCGGTTCATCTGTGCTTAATGGTTCGTATACACAAATTGAGCATCCAAAAGAAATTGCCCCAAGAAAGCCTTATGACGCGGTTAACTGGTTACAAACCGAGCGTGAAATACCATTAAAAGAACTCATTCATAACAAGAGTGAGTTACAAGTGATGGGTAAAACGCCACCGGAAATTTCGATTCATTTTAACATAGCTCCTGATCTGTTTACTTGGCGAAGTAAAGGGATTCCTCTGAACATCGGCTACCGTTATTCACCTGCTAATAAAGTTGATGACTCACAATTATCAATTCTTGTTAATGATATTTTTCTTAAAGGCTATGGCTTGACAGAAAAAGGCGTCGGTGGCGGTAATGAAGGAGACAAAATTCGTATCCCATTAGTGGACGATTTAGTATTTGGTAACAAAAATGAAGTATTAATTCCTGGTTTTAGACTAGGGGATAAAAATAAGCTTGAATTCCAATACCGGTTTAATAAACCCGAAGGTGGTAATTGTACTGATTTAACTCCTACTTATATGTATGGTGAAATTGACAGTGATTCTACTTTAGATTTAAGGGGCTTCCCTCATTACATGGCTATGCCAGATATTAAATCTTTTATAAACTTAGGCTTTCCATTTACCCGCTTAGCAGATCTTTCTGAGACGGGTATTTACATATCCGATAAACCTAGTACTGCTGAGATTAGTGTGTATCTAAAATTGCTCGGTGCAATGGGCTCTTCTACAGGTATCACGGCGACTAAGTTTACTTTATTTCATAAAGCACCTTTTGATGACATAGAAGATAAAGATCTATTGATTATTAGTTTAATCCCTGAAGAATCAATGCCTAAAATTGAAGAAAACTGGCAAAGTATAATATTAGATGCCATCAATAAAAAAATCACCCTACCCTCACCAGAATATGTTGAAGGTAATGATAATCAGATTGGGGCTATATTAGGGTTTGAATCACCTTGGCAAAGTAATAGAAGTGCAGTGGCAATTGTAGCTTCTGATGCTACAGAATTAAAAAATGTAACTGCAAATATTCTAAGTAATAATGTCAAATTGGATGGTACTGCTAGTCTATTCAAAGGCGATGATATCGTTGGATTAGAAGATAATAAATCTTATTACATTGGACAATTACCTCTGTATAAACTGGTTTGGTTCCATTTAAGTGACAGTCCAATATTATTAGGCTTCCTAACGCTATTAATGACAGGTTTAATAATATTTGTGGTATGGCGTTTACTTAAATATGTCGCTTATGTCCGATTACATAACTTTGATGATTAATACTCTATGAAATATTTATTACTTCTATGTCTTTGTGTTTTTTCACTCAATACATCCGCTGATAATGCATGGCCAGAATGGAATAGTTTTAAATCTACCTATATCAATGCAGACGGAAGAGTGATTGACGGTAGTAACAATCAATCAATAACTACATCAGAAGGTCAAGCCTACGCTTTATTCTTCGCTCTTGTAGCCAACGATAAGCCTACCTTTTCAAAACTATTAAAGTGGACAGAAAATAATCTAGCCAAAGGTGATTTGACTAGTAATTTACCTGCATGGTCATGGGGCTTGAATGATAAAAATCAAACTTTCCAAGTCTTAGATGCAAATTCCGCATCCGATGCTGATTTATGGATTGCTTATACATTGGTGCAAGCAGGCCGAGTTTGGAACAACTATAAATATAAATCCCTCGCTTTTTTAATTTCTAATCAGATTTTAAAGAACGAAGCCGTACAAATTCCAAATTTTGGCTGGATGATATTACCGGGTGCAAAGGGCTTTATTTTAAATAACCATTTCTGGCGTTTAAACCCAAGTTATCTGCCTATACAAATTTTTAAACAATTTTCTGTGCTGTATCCCAGTTCGCCTTGGCAAGAAATTACCGTTAACAGTGTCAAGTTTCTCATTCAATCATCACCGCTTGGCATAGCACCTGAATGGTCATATGTTTACTATTCAAATGGGGTAATACTGGATCAAAATGAAGCTAATATAGGCGGTTATAATGCTATTAGAGTGTATTTATGGTTAGGCATGCTAAATGATTTAGATACCGATAAAAAAGCTTTAATTGCGCATTATTCACCTTTTTCAGACATCATTACTCAGGACAAAGACGTCTATGAGTATTATGATCTCTTAGCAAAAAAACAAGGCGGTAATAAACCTAAAGGTTTTTCAGCTGCAGTGTTACCATTTTTAGCTAGTAGTAATAATGCAGGTTTAGCTAGAGAATTTGCTTCTACAAAAAGCTTTGTAACCAATAGTACCAAACCCGATCAATACTATGACAGTGTCTTAACTTTATTTGGTAAAGGTTGGTTTGATGGGCGTTATGAGTTTGATAAAGATGGCCAGTTAACGATAAAACCCTAATAAGATCAATTGTTATAGAAGCCTCTTTAAAGAGGTTTCTATATTGAATTTAAGATATTTCGCAAATTAAAATGGGATATCGTCATCATAAGGCGCGTCATAAGTATCAACACTCGGAGCAGCTTGTCTATGACTTGTTTGCTGTTCACGCATAGTTGGCCCATTTGAACTCGCTTCATTTCGCTTACCAATCAAATCAATCACATTCGCTGTGAGTTCTAAGCTGGTTTTTGTCACCCCATCATTTCCAGTGTATTCACTTTGTGAAAGTTCACCAGAAACGAATACTTGCTGACCTTTTTTCAAGTAATTTTGTAACTGCCCTTCTGCCCGTTTGCCAAAAAGCACCACCCGTACCCATAAGGTTTGTTGTTTATCACCAAAACCTATATTATTTGCGACTGTCACATTTAAAACAGCCATACCTGATGGCGCATATCTGACTTCAGCATCTCTACCGACAGTTCCAGTAAAGCTAAATACATTGCTCATAGATTTCTCTTTATAAATACAGAATTAGGTAGGGAGGTATTCATACCTCCCTACCCTGATAGGATTAGTTAAAAGTTGAACCGGGTGTTGGCGGTAATACAGGCATAGTTTGTTTAGGGAATTGACCCGTCAATCCATTTAAAAATGCCACTATATCAGCCACTTCTTCTTTAGTTAATTCTTTATCCAATTGAGTTTTAGCCATCACAATGACCGCTTCATCTAAAGTTTTTACAGAACCATTATGGAAATAAGGCGCAGTTAAAGCAATATTACGTAAAGTTGGTACTTTAAATAAATGCTCATCACTGTTTTTCTTAGTCACTTCAGCTAAACCTTTATCATCTTTAAAGTGATATTTTGCCGCATAAACAGGGTTGCTGTGGATTGGGAATGGATGGAACATACCTGGGCCATTAAACGCTGGGCCACTGTGACAAGAGGTACAACCTAATGATTGTACTTTTTCCATACCACGCACTTGTTGATCTGTTAACGCTGATTTATCACCTGTCACATAGCGATCATAAGGGCTGTAGGGGGTAATTAAAGTTCTTTCGTAAGCAGCAATAGCCTTTGTGGCATTTTCTTTAGAGATTTCATTTTTGCCAAACGCCGCTTCAAAAGCAGTTTGATAACCTTCAATAGTTTTTAAACGGGCAACCACATCATCCCAACTTTTCATACCCATTTCAATTGGGTTAGTCACAGGGCCGGCCGCTTGAGCTTCTAAACTAGCTGCTCTACCATCCCAGAATTGCACCGCATTAAAAGCCGAGTTCCAAACGGTAGGGGCACTACGCCCGCCAGTTTGACCATTTACACCCATAGAATTCGGTCTATTATCTTCACCGCCTAACATTGTATTATGGCAAGAAGCACAAGAAACCGTACCGGTTGAAGATAAGCGAGGATCATGATAAAGCATTTTACCCAATTCAACTTTTTCATCCGTTGTTGGGTTGTCAGCAGGGGCAGGTGCAGAAGTAGGTAATGCTTCCCAAGCAGATGCCACTGATATCGAACTAATTAAAGCAATTGCGGATACTAACAAACGAATTTTAAACATAAATTCCTCTCCAAATATTATTATAGGTATAAATACAGCTGTTTTTAATAGTTAAGTTAAACAAAGCTAGGCGTCAGCTCCATAACTAGTAGGATTTTATAGAGTTATTCACCAAGATACAATCTAAAAGCACATATAATTGTCATTGCCAGCCAGTCATCCACACTTGATTATCCTGTAAATTATGCCAATCAATCTCAAGTTCGCGTTTATTAATAACAGCTTCTAAAATACAGGTGCTAATAACTTCTTGCTCATCCCTATTAACTTTAACCACAATAAAATGCTTTTCCTTATGCACGGGTTTAACCGCCGTCCATTTACTAAGTAATAGTTTATTCGGATTGATTTGATTTTTTAAACTAGACATCAGAAACTTGCACCACTTGCTTGAGCGCTAGAGATAAATCCGGATATTCAAATTCAAAATTAAGCGTTTGCAACCGCATTGGCAGCACGTGCTGACTACATAACAATAAATCAGCCATCTCACCCAGTAACCACTTTAAAAACACACGCGGTACAGGTAAAAAGGCCGGTCTATGTAAAGAATTCGCTAGTTGCTGGGTAAATTCAGAATTAGTAACCGGATTCGGCGCCGTGGCATTGTAAGCACCGTGCATTTGTTCATCTGCCATCATCTGTTTAACAATAGCGACCCAATCATTCAGGTGAATCCAAGACATCCATTGCGTACCTTCACCTAATCGACCGCCTAGACCCAACTTAAAAGGTAATAACATAGGCTTTAAAAAACCACCTTCTTTACCTAGCACTAAGCCGGTTCTAATTAAACAAACGCGCACCCCATACTGCTCAGCTTTAAGCGCGGCATCTTCCCAATCGGCACACAAGGTTTGCGAAAAATCAGGCTCAATTGTGCTCTCTTCAGTCACGATATTAGTCCCCTGCTCCCCATAAAAACCAATAGCCGAACCGCTGATCAATAATTTCGGTTTACTGTTAAATGTGGCGATTTTAGCAACCAAATCAGTCGTCAATTTAATGCGACTATCACGCATGACAGCCTTTCTTTTTGCCGTCCATAAAGCCCCAAAAATCGGTGCGCCAGCTAGATTGATAATCACATCGAAGCTGTCATCCGCTTGTAACTCATTTACCTGCGCTAATACTTTTACCTGTTGGCCAAATTGTTGATGCGCTTTTGCAGAATAATGACTCACTAAGGTGATGTCATAATTGCTAGCCAAAAATGTCTTTACTAACGCACTTCCAAGAAAGCCTGTACCGCCGGTTAACAGTAATTTCAACACAAAACCCTCATAAAAAATTTTAATGACTTGCTAGTCGATAATTGTACATATTTTGTTCAGTTATTGTTTGACAAAAATAATACAAGCGGTAAATTTATTAACAAGGTTTCCATAGTCAACAACTTGATTATGAAGACCATGTAATTGAATATGTAATGGCCTAAATAATGGGCGATTATAACCCGTCCTCCTCTGTAAACCCTCCTTAACTTTTCGAGGAGGGTCTTTTTTTAGTTTAATCATGAGAATAGCTAAAATGAACTTTAATAAATATACCGTATTAAAAATACTAGTAGAGCTAAATTTTTATTGTGCTGTGGTTTTATTAATTAGTTTAAGTTTTCTGAGTTATTCAGATGAATATTCAGTATTTGTTTTTAATGAAGACTTATATGGGGCATTTAGATAATAATTTACGGATGATCATGATTTATCTGGCGCTAACCGAATGTGTGATCTTATTTTATTGCATGGTGACCAAAGGCTTCAGATTAATGATGCCCGTAGGTTTCTTTTTAATCTTAATGATTGGGTCCATGGAATTTTACGGAGAGATAAACACCGTCGCGATTGACAATCAATTTACGATGTTTTTTATGTACACCGGTATTTCGCATATCTTATACGGTGTATTAGCAGACATAGAAAAAAGAATGAGCAATAATGAAGACAACTTTGGGGTGAGCTAACTAAGCACTATAAATAACATCAAATGTGTCTAGTAAGCCATTGATATCTTGCCTATTGATGAGCTGATAATTAAAACTTTCATCTAAAGTATCGACACCAAACTGTTGCATGGATTCGACTTCCACATAGATGTCCCGCACATCATAAATTTCCAGCGCAGAAAAAATAGCACTCACGTCTTTAACACCATGACGTGCGGCGTGTTGATAACGATTAATAGTAAAAATGCCCTCATCTACCAATAAAATGGCTACCTGTTGATCAAAAGCCGCCACCGTTAAAATAACATCCAAAGTTTCTTGCAGATAACAACCGCTATGCGCAGCTTTACTTAACATAAATAAATATTTGCGCATCCGCTCAACCAAATATAATAAATCGATCGGCTAGCAACGAGGCTTCAACCCACTGCCCTAAGCCAGAGATTCTAAAACCGTCAGCCACGTCATCTCCGGGTTTAGATTGTCGACTTGCTTCATCTGGGGTTAACAAAGCCCGACGTTGTGCTGCAGAGATACAAATAACCAAATCAACGCCATATTGTTGTGCTAGGTTACTCCACAGCTGCGTCAAATTTTGTTCATCTTCTAAAGGCGTCGCGTATTTAAAGGCATTAAAAACCCCTTCATGATAAAAAAACACCCTAAGCACCTCATGCTCCATCGCTAAGGCTTGCTGTACAAACTTAAAAGCCATCAAACTTGCTTGACTATGATAAGGACTGCCATTAACTTGAATGCTAAATTTCATCAAAATAAACAGGATGTAAAGAATTATTGCCGGATACTTTATTATAAGGTAGCTTATTCTATAATAAAAAGTTCATAATACACCGTATAAACTAGCGTTCTTAATATATACCCGAGATTACATGTTTAAACGCACCACACTCGCAATTTCACTCTGTCTTTCGCTATTACCCGCCACGCAACAAGCTGATGAGGTAACAAAAATTGATTTACCCGACATGGGCGATTCATCCGGCACCTTAATATCACCGGCTGAAGAAAAAGAATTTGGCGAAGAGTTTTTTAGAAGCTTACATTCTCAAATAACCATTAACCAAGACCCAGAAATCCAAGCGTATATCCAAGCAATTGGCCAAAAATTAACCGCCAACTCAGACGCACCTAGCCACCCTTTTCATTTTTTTGTGGTCATGGAAAATGATATTAACGCCTTCGCCGGCCCTGGTGGCTATATTGGTGTAAACTCTGGCTTGATCTTAATGACCGAAGCCGAAAGCGAATTGGCTTCTGTCTTAGCGCACGAGATTTCACACGTTACCCAACGGCATTTATTTCGTGCGGCAGAAGCCGCGGGGCGCTTATCCATACCCAGCGCAGCAGGCATGTTAGCGGCCATTTTATTAGGCACGCAAGCACCACAAATGGGCCAAGCGGCTATCATGGCGATTATGGGCGGCAATATCCAGTTTCAAATCAACTTTACCCGAGAAAATGAAGAAGAAGCCGATCGGGTCGGTATGCAAACTTTATCGGCAGCGCAATTTGATCCACGCAGTATGCCCACCTTTTTTGAACGCTTGCAACAAGCCACCCGTTATTATGGTCAAGCAGTCCCTGAGTTTTTAAGAACTCACCCAGTCACCGTGTCGCGTATTTCTGATTCTAGAGGCAGAGCAGAAACCTATCCTTACAAACAATATCCGGATTCTTTAGGCTATCAACTGATCAAAGCTAAAATAAAAGTCTTAACCGAAACGGATGCGCATAATAATGCGGCAAAAACCTATTTTACCTCGCGCTTAAACCAAGGCACCACCGAACAGCGCACCGTCGCAAAATATGCTTTGGGATTAATTGCCCTTAAACTAGAAAAATTTGCCGAAGCAGAAAGCATATTCCAAAGTTTAACGCACGACTACCCCGAGCAAACCCATTACGCTAATGCCTTAGCAAAAACCGCTTTTGATGCGCATAATTATGCCTTAGCAGTAACGCGATATCAGAAGTTGGTTAATCAATTCCCCGATAATGACGCCATCAAATTAGATTACATCGCCTCCTTACTAAAAATAAAAAATCCAGAACTCGCCAGAACCTTATTGTTATCCTTGGGCTATCAAATTCAACAGATCCCTGTGTATTGGGAATTACTCGGACTTGCCTATAGTGATTTGCATCAACCCGCTGAATCGCACCGCTATCTTGCCGAATATTACTTTGCCATGGGTCAAACCCAAGATGCCATTTTACAAATTAAATTAGCCCAAACATCGCCTGGACTTAATTTCCAACTCTCGTCCATTTTAAATGAACGCTTAAACTTTTTTTACGCCTTACAAGCCGAAGCAAAACGCAGTCGCTAAGCCCTCAGCCTCGCTGGTTTAGCCTTAAATACGCAAACCTAGCCTATGCAAAGCCCGCGCTAGAAATGACATATTATTGTCATAAAAAAACATTTTATTACAGTGGCTTAGTGCTTGTAAAATATTTAGTTTTAGATTACATTACCCAAAAATAAAATGCTCCAGCACAACGCACGATAACCTTTCTTTCCATTATTAACCCGTGTAGATACAACCATGCGAAATAGTTCTTTAAAAAATATCTGCCTAACCGCCTTACTGGTCAGCTGTAGTCTGACGTTAAGTACGGCCTCCGCCGTTGGCACGCAAGGCCCGATGGGCTTAATGGGCCCTGCCGGCCCACAAGGCTTAAAAGGCGCCAAGGGTGATAAAGGCGATAAAGGTGCCACTGGCGCACGCGGTCCTGCGGGTTTACCGCAAGCCGGGGTTAATGTTGGAGATGTGCAATATTGGGATGGTAATCAATGGCAAGTTTTATCAGCACCTAAATTTACGGCTAATAGCTGTAATGCCGCTACCTTACAGTATCTAAAGAATGCCACGGCTCCTTCATGGCAAACCAGTTGTGCCCCTACTAATACTACGGTTTACCACATAGGTGATACCGGCCCTGCGGGCGGTAAGGTATTTTATCTAAGTGATACTACCGGTTTACATGGCTTAGAGGCAGCGCCTGCCGATATCAGTAATATTGCTGGTTATGAATGGGGGTGTCAAAGCACTTCAATTCCTGGCGCACAAGGCACAGCGGTGGGCACAGGCGCTGCCAATACTGCAGCGATAGTCAAGGGCTGTAACCAAGCCAATACCGCGGCTAAAATGGCAGATGCGTATACCATAAATGGTTATAGTGATTGGTTCTTGCCATCTAAAGATGAGCTTAGTTTATTGTATGCACAAAAAGATGTTGTGGGTGGGTTTGCTGATTACTTCTACTGGAGTTCTTCGGAGAGCGATAGCTACTTCGCGTG
>CAIVAH010000254.1 GCA_903903765.1 uncultured Methylococcaceae bacterium | reverse complement strand
GCATGGCCCATGTGCAAACTACCCGTAACATTAGGGGGTGGAATCATTATGCAATAGGATTCACCTTCTGTTTGGGCGGCAAAGTAGCCTTTGTCTTCCCAAGTTTGATACCAGCGTTGTTCAATAGAATGCGGGGCGTAAGTTTTTTCCATGTGTGAAGGGTCTTTTTTTAATTATTAATATGATGGGTAGTAATCGGTATGCTGGCTTTTTGGTAAGTACTATAGCGCTGTCTGCCAGACATTTTAGTTGTTTCGTTATTATCTAAGATTTCCAGAATGCGTACTATCTTACTAAAATCTTCGGGACAGTTTGTAGAAAGATTAACCACGGTATGTTGCCAGTCTTGGGGAATGCCGTTTGAACCTATTAGAATTTGATTTTTAAACTCAGGTAATAACCCGTCATCTATTTGATGAGGTACAAAGCTAGACGCTCTAAAAGTCCATAGTAAATCATCGAACTTATGGCTTTGTTCTGCATTATCCGTTAATACATAACAGTAACATTCACTACGATAAGCTTTTTCGATGAGTTTGCAGGCAAACTCATCGCGTTTAGCTATTGAATCAGAGGACAGCACATAAAAGCTGACTTCAGCCATAAGCTCTGTTTAATAAATATTGCGTTAATAGCGGCACTGGTCTGCCAGTAGCACCTTTGTTTTGGCCAGTACGCCATGCAGTGCCAGCGATATCTAAGTGTGCCCAGTTAAATTTTTCGGCAAATTGTGACAAGAAACATGCGGCAGTAATAGTGCCGGCATCTTTACCACCGATATTAGCTAAATCAGCAAAGTTAGATTTAAGTTGTTCTTGATACTCTTCCCATAGAGGTAGGCGCCATAAGCTATCATTAGCCACTTCACTGGCGGCGATTAAATCGTTACATAAAGCATCACAATTGCCCAATAAACCACTCGGTACCCGGCCTAAAGCCACCAAACATGCCCCCGTTAAAGTCGCCATATCAATCACAACATCGGGATTAAAGCGTTCAGCGTAGGTTAATGTGTCGCATAACAATAAACGACCTTCGGCATCGGTATTTAAAACCTCAATGGTTTTGCCCGACATACTAATTAAGATATCGCCAGGTTTATTAGCATCACCATCCGGTAAGTTTTCAGAAGCGGGCACTAAGCCAATAATGTTTAAAGGTAACTGCATTTCGGCAGCGGCTTTTAACGTACCTAAAACTGTTGCCCCTCCACACATATCGTATTTCATTTCATCCATGCCTAAGCCGGGCTTTAAGGAAATACCACCCGCATCAAAGGTCAGACCTTTACCAATTAACACAATGGGCTTCGCGTTTTTATCGCCGCCTTGATAATCCAAGGTGATTAATTTAGCGGGTTGTCGACTGCCACGAGACACCGATAACAAAGCACCCATGCCGAGCTCTTCCATATCGGCTTCTTCAAGGACGTTAATTGTTAACTTGTCATACTGGGTGCCCAAGGCAAGCGCTTGTTCGGCAAGATAAGTTGGTGTACAGATGTTGCCGGGTAAATCCGCTAGTAACTTGGTTAAATTAATGCCATCAGCCATAGCAATGCCTTGACATAGGCCTAATTGTGCTGAGGCTATGTCTGCTTCTGGAGCAGTGATAGTTATTGTTTCAACGTTAAACTCAGTTTGTTTGTCGGATTTGTAAGTCGTAAATTGATATGCGGTGTCATTGGCAATCTCAATGATTTGGCGGGTTTTCCATTGTAAATCACCGTCACTCACTGTTACCTCGGCTAAAGTACAAGTCGTCGTTTTGATTTGGGTTTTCTTTAAGCAAATGAATACCGCTTGTAATGCTTTTCTAAAGTTTTTACCTGTTAAAACTTTGGCATCCCCAAGGCCGACTATTAAAATGCGCTCAATCGTACTATCAGGTAGGGCGTTAATAAACAGGGTGCACCCTAAATCACCTTTGTTATCGCCACGTGCCAGCACTTTATGAATAATGGATAAACTGCTCTCGTTAAGCGATGCAGCAGAAGGGGTGAGTTGTTGATCTTTATAAACGCCAATAATAAGGCAGTCAGTATGTAAGGTATTTAAAGCAGCGGTTTCTAAAGCATATTCCATAACTAAACTCGTAAATGTGGCGGTTGAAAAAAGACAATGTTATACGAGTTTAATCTTTAAACAGTATAAGACAAGTATTTTAAGAAATTATACAACCAATAGCCTAGCGCTATATAGAGTAAAAATAAAAACACTTGTCATATAGTTGTCATTTTATTGTCATGTTCCCTTAACTAAGCTGACATTAAATTGTCACTTTGGTTGATTAATCTATTTCGATATTTATCCGAGCTAGGTGGCAAAATACATGCAAAACACACAGACAGAAACACTCACTAAAGCCACTAAAAAACTAGATTGTTTTTTAGCAGATACAGAAGCATTAATAAAAGAAGCGCAAGCCCTAAGATACCGGGTATTCGGTAGAGAAATGGGTGCAAAATTAAAGACCGAAGCAGAAGGTCTTGATTATGACGAAGTTGATAGTTACTGTGATCATTTAATTGTCTATGACAATGTTAATCAAAAGATCGTTGGTTACACAAGGTTATTAAACCAAGATCAAGCGAAAAGATTAGGTCGATTTTATTCGCAAGATGAATTTAATTTAGATCAAGTATTAGCTTTACCAGGACGATTTTTAGAAGTAGGTAGAACCTGTGTAGATCCAGATTATCGGGGTGGCGCAGTATTAACTACCTTATGGTCTTCTTTAGTGCAATATGCCTTAGAAGGTCAATATAACTATCTATTAGGTTGTGCAAGTATTACGCCCGGCCCAAGTGGTTATGCGATTGATGCGGTCTTTAGAAACATTGATGAAAAAAATATCGCACCGAGCAATATCCAAGTTACACCGAGTATCGCAGTGCCTGCTGAATTAAGATGTCAACGTGATGAATCGGGGATCCCGCCTTTATTAAAGGCCTATTTACGTTTTGGCGCATTAATTTGTGGCGAACCGTATTGGGATGAAGATTTTAACTGCATGGATCTATTTGTATTGTTACCTTTGGATCAGTTAAAAGATCGTTACAGCAAACATTACATGAAAGGTTATCAGGCACCTAATGAAATTGAAACTGCGGCTAACTTATAAATTAAGTTTAGTAATTGTTTTATTTGCGTACGGCTTAGTCTTAGCGGGATTAGTTTTCCCTGTATTGGGTTTACTAAGTAAGGCACAAGTTGCCCAAAAAAGACGCGATGCCATAAAACAAAACTGGCTTAACCATTTTAGTGCCATCCTTAATCTGCATATCACTCAAGAAGGCGTTTTACCAGAAAATGGCTCTTTATTGGTGAGCAACCATATTTCTTGGTTAGATATTGTGGTGATCGGCAGATTTTTGCCGGCTTATTTTGTGGCTAAAAGTGATATATCGGGTTGGCCAATTATTGGCTTTATAGCGAGGCAAGCGGGGACTATTTTTATTCGCCGTGGCGATAAAAAACACATCAGAGAAATCAATGAGCGCATGATTTGGTTGTTAAAACAACAATCAAATATCATTGCCTTTCCAGAAGGCACCACCACAAAAGGGGATGATGTCTTAAGTTTTCATGCTTCATTATTTCAACCGGCATTATTAACTAAAGCCCCTATCCAACCCATAGCACTTGAGTACACAGGTTCTTCAAAAGAATTAGCGCCGTTTGTAGGTGATGATGATTTCGTCACCCACTTATTAAGAATGCTAAGGATGGAAAAAATCGAAGTCACTATCGCTTTTTTACCAGTGATAAGAAGTACAGGTAGAGATAGACTCTCTGTCAGTCATGAATCCAGAGAATCTATCGTCGATAAAATTGCGCTTAACGTCGAATTAGCCCGGGTCTACCAGTAAAATAAAATCATCTTTACCTACACCACAATCTGGGCAGCGCCAATCTTCTGGCACATCAGCCCATAAGGTACCAGGGGCGATATCAGAATCGGTGTCGCCCACTGCTTCATCATAAATGTGTTCGCATACTTCGCAGATATATTTTTTGTAATCAGCCATACTAAATCCTCAACGTTAATAAAATCTAAACCTAAGTTTAGTAATATTGACTTTAACAGTTTTCTTATTAATATCAATACGGCATTTTAAAACACCCTGTTGAACCTTGAATGGTACGAGGAAATATTACTGTAGAAGCGCAATAACCTGAGCTTTAATATTAATAACTTTTGTAGAATTTAATTGTCCGGCTATACTCAAAAATAGACTGTCATTTGCAGTGAATAATTTAGATGCTCTAACATAACTTATTCTCTGTAAGCCTCCATTATCAAAATCTTCATTAGCAATTTCGATTGCTGTAGTATCCGAGTAAGGTTTACTAGTGATTTGACAGACGATCCAATCACCACGCTTAACGCTGGCTAATAAAAAAACTATTCTGATTTAGCGTAACTTTTTTAGGGTAATAGGTCTTATTAGTTGTTAAGATGTGCAACACAACAAAGATACCCATTGAACACAGGAACCAAAATGAGCACAGACGCAACATTATTAAATGCTTTAGAAGAAGCGCAAGGTAGAAATCCCTTAGAGTTTCCCTATGGTTTCTTTTTAGAAGATGAATATGCTGGAAGTGCCGGTGGCTGTTTTTTTTGGTACACAACTGAAGCGGAATTACACAACGCCTTACAAAATGATCTGATAGAAGTGCTTTCTGATGATAATGCGCAGGATAAAACCCTAGCAAAACAGGCTATTGCTATGGTCTTAGAAGCCGCAGCCAAGCAAGATTTAGATGAGCTAGAACTATTAGCGACCTTAAATGAGCTCTTAAAAGATATTGAAGTGCAAATCCAGTTTTTAGGCTCATTTGAGCAATTGCGTAAAAGCAAACTGGATTGGTGTCGCTATCTTCGAGAAGAATTTAGAGAAGATTATCTCGAAGATATTGATGACTTAACTGAGAAAAAACTACAAGCCTCGATTAAAAAGCCTGATCAAGAAGATTTTGCCGAGTTTATATTAGATTATTTGCTGTAATACTTAAGCAAAATAATGCTCAATCATCATGCCATCTTCTATGGCCGTGGTGGCCGTGGTGCCCATGATAATGTTCATGACCTTCGTATTGATAAGCCGGCTGATAATAAACCGGAGCAGGTACTGGTACATAAACTCTTTGCGGCTCAGGGTAATACGGCTGTGGGTAATAAACCGGTGGCGGCGCATAACTTTGAGGCGCGTAATAAATAGGGGGTGGGGGCGCTCTGGGTAGAATCGCTCCAATGGCTATACCACCCAGTAAAGGTAATATGACATCATCCGCATCTGCGTAGGTGTTAGCAGAAAAAGTGATAGTAAGTAAAAGAGATAATAAGATTTTAAGCATTTGTCATCCTCTTAAAGTGAAGTTTTATAAATTCTGTCAGTCAACTATTGATGTTATCAATATTATCCGTTTCGACAAGGTCATACTCAAGAAGTTTCAAAACTTAGCAATAAATTTAATCAACCTCCTCCTTAAACCCACATAAATCAGCTATGGTGGTAGAGTTTTCGCATCTAACCCCGTCACTTTTACATCTAAAGCCATAGCTTCTTGGCTTAAAGCTGCAATAACAGCAGCCAAAGTGATAGGAATCGCCCCTAAAGCCGCACAAACAGCGCTTAAAGTTATAGCTTTAGGCGGAGAAACTGCGACAACAGCCCCTAAAACTGCAGGTTTAGGCGCTGTTCCTGCAGCTTTAAGCGCTGTTTTTTGATAGTTAATAGCGCTTAGTGCAAACATCGTCTTAAGTGCTGTTATTTTTTCGCCTATTACTGCAGTTTCTTGGTGTAAAACTGCCGCTTTAAGCCGAGAAGCTATAGCTTTATGCGCGAAAGCTGCAGAAACAGTCGGAGTTCCTAAAACAATCGCTGCTAAAGCTGCAGCTTTAGGTGGAGAAGCTTGAGTTTATAGTGTGGTACATTAATTTATAAATAGTTAATGATTATTGTTAGGGTGTTTTTTAAGCCAAGTCTTAATATTAAAGGGACTAATATGACACCCTGAAATTAACTCAATTATGACATTTAACATTTCTTTAGAGCAGTCCATACAATTCATAAAACGGTCATATAAATAACCTTGACCAACTGCTAAAAACTTAGTTATTATCGGCAAAATTTTATATTTTATTCCTGATTTATAAGCCAAGAGAGTGTGTCTATGTCGTCAATTACCCCGCCAATCATTCAATTAATAGATAATCTTGGTTTAGTTAATAATGATATTTTTTCTAATAGTATAGATACTGGGCGTAGTGTTGCTGTTCAACTAGATGGCAAGATTTTACAAGGTGGTTACAGTATCAACCCATTAACGGGAAATAGTGAATTTGTGTTAGCTAGATATAACCCAGATGGTTCAGTTGATTTAAGTTTTAATAGTACGGGTAAGGTTACCACTGATATCACTAGTGGTAGTGATTCTGCACTTAATATTTTGCTACAAACTGATGGCAAGATTATTTTATCAGGTTGGTGTTTCAATGCTGCCACCGGTAATTATGATTTTGCTTTGGTTCGTTATAACTCTGATGCGAGCTTAGATACTAGTTTTAATGGTACGGGTATTATTACTACTGATATTTCTGGTAATAGCGCAGATTATGGCCGTGGTTCGGCTTTGCAAGCGGATGGAAAGATTCTAATCAGTGGTGACACTAACGGCCAGTTAACGTTGGTACGCTATAACATCGATGGCAGTTTAGATACTAGTTTCGGAATAAATGGGTTTGCAATAAATCATATGAGTTCCAATAGTATTGATAATGGAAGGCGTATGGTTGTGCAAGCTGATGGTAAGATTTTAGTCAGTGGAGATAGTTATGATCCAATTACGTTGACTAATCAATTTGTACTGGTTCGTTATAATTCGGATGGGTCATTAGATACAAGTTTTAACGGTAGCGGTATCGAAACTCAGCAATTTATACCTAGTTTGAATGCGTGTGGTCGAGGTGTTGCTTTACAAGCAGATGGTAAAGTCGTTGAATGCGGTGACTTGCTAAATCCAGCTACTAGTAACTCTGATATTGCCGTCGTTAGATATAATGCCGATGGT
>CAIVAH010000253.1 GCA_903903765.1 uncultured Methylococcaceae bacterium | reverse complement strand
ATCATTGATAATTTAATTACTTTTTTCATATTTTTTTCCTTAGTCAGAGTTATTACTACAAAATACATTATAGCTGGTGTAGATTCTACCAGTTTTAGAACTTTTTTCCAGCATTATTTTATTTTTACTACTGTACCGGGCTCCACGTATTGGCTTAAATGATCAATTTGTGGATTAGTAAGAGCAATACAACCATGAGTCCAATCAAACGCCTGATGAATTTTTAAACTCCCAGCACCGAGCCCATGTATACCAATTTGCCCACCTAACGGAGTGTTTTGTGGAGGTATTTGTTTAGATTGATGCGCCGTTACAATGCGGTTAAAAGTGGGTTTATCAATCACCCCTTTATCAAAAGCCTTTTCTGCATCTTCCTTCGAGGGATAAGTTAACCCAAAAAAACGACGAAAGCTACTTTTTTCACCTACCCAGCCTATACGGTACTCACCGAATGGAGTGACGTTATCGCCCCTGTGTTTTTTTGCACCCGCACCACCTCTACCAATAGCAATAGATTCTATAGTTTCGATAGTTTGCTCGCCTTTTTTCACTTCAATCTTACGAGACTTGGTATCCACCAACAACCAAACATCTGTTTCCGAAGAAACAGCAGGTGACATAAAAACAAAAAACAACAACAAAATTCTCAACATATTAATTTTAGACTAGAGGGTAAATTTGGTGTATTTTATCAAACACGTTAATTATCGCATTATGGAGGCACTATGCCAATTGAAACCATCACTACAACGCCCTACCTAGACCAAAATCCAGGCACTTCAGGATTACGAAAAAAAGTCAAAGTTTTCCAACAACCAGGTTACCTAGAAAATTTTGTGCAAGCTATTTTTGACTCTCTTGAAGAAACCCAAGGTAAGATCCTTGTTCTAGGTGGAGATGGTCGCTATTTTAACAGGGTTGCTATTCAAATAATCATAAAAATGGCTAAAGCTAACGGCTTTGGTGAACTTATAATAGGTCAAGGCGGCTTACTATCCACACCAGCAGCCTCTCATATCATCAGAAAATACCATGCAGATGGTGGGCTTATACTTTCCGCAAGCCATAATCCAGGCGGCCCTGATGAAGATTTCGGCATTAAATATAATGTCAACAATGGTGGTCCTGCCCCTGAAAAATTTACTCAAGCCGTTTTTCAACGCAGTCAAATCATTGACCACTATAAAACATCTATTATCCAAGACATTGACCTTGACGTATTAGGCACGCAATCTATTGATGAGCTTAAAATCACCATCATCGACCCCGTTACCGATTATGCCGAACTACTAGAGTCTATTTTCGATTTCAAATTGCTCAAACAAAGTATTAGTAGCAGTTACATCACCTTACTTTTTGACGCAATGAGCGCCATAACCGGCCCTTACGCAAAACGCATTCTAGTCGACATTTTAGGCGCACCTGCTGAATCAGTTATTAATGCTGTACCTTTAGAAGATTTTGGCGGCCATCATCCCGACCCCAACTTAGCCCATGCCCATGAACTAGCTGAACGCATGTTTGGTGAAAATGCGCCTACTTTTGGTGCCGCCTCAGATGGAGATGGTGATCGGAACATGATTACTGGTAGGAATATATTCGTAACCCCGAGTGATAGCCTTGCTATTATGGCGGCAAATGCACATTTAATTCCCGCATACAAAAATGGCCTAAGTGGTGTAGCTCGCTCTATGCCGACGAGCCAAGCGCTTGATCGTGTTGCTGCCGACTATAAAATACCCTGTTACGAAACACCAACTGGCTGGAAATTTTTTGGCAACCTACTAGATGCTGGAAAAATTACTCTCTGCGGCGAAGAAAGTTTTGGAACAGGTTCAACTCATGTCCGTGAAAAAGACGGCTTGTGGGCCGTATTATTCTGGCTAAATTTAATCGCCGTTAAACGACAAACAGTAACGGATATAGTACACGACCATTGGCAAAAATTTGGTCGTGATATCTATTGTCGTCACGATTACGAAGCCATCGAATCAACCATTGCCAAAGGCATTGTTGAACATTTACGCAGTCAACTACCAACCTTACCCGCTCAAATATTTGGTGAGTACCAAGTCGATTATGCTGATGAATTTTGTTACGAAGATTCGATCGACGGGAGCATCAGCAGTAACCAAGGTATTCGAATCGGCTTTAAAAATGGCTCACGCATAGTATTCCGCCTATCTGGAACGGGGACTGTAGGCGCCACCTTAAGAATTTATATAGAACGTTTTGAAGCAGATGCAAGTAAACACCATCAAGAAGCTCAAACAGCCTTATCATTCTTAATTGATCTTGCAGAAAAACTCTGTGAGGTTAAACAACGCACTGGCAGAATAGCACCAGATGTTATCACCTAAACCTTAAACCACTGTAGGTGAGAATTCACTCACCTACAGGGAACTTTAAACGGCTAAGGCTTCAAACTATGCGCAAAATCATGTAACCAACAAATAACCAAGACGCCCATAGCTATCAAAGCAATTTGTTGTAATGAGGTCTTGATGTCGGTTTTAGTATGCAAAGAAGGAATCAAATCTGCGACGGCAATATAAATAAAACTAGACGCTGCCAATCCCAAGAAATATGGCAGGCTAGACCGTAAATCTCCTAAGCTAAAATATGCCATTACCCCACCT
>CAIVAH010000252.1 GCA_903903765.1 uncultured Methylococcaceae bacterium | reverse complement strand
CTTTAGTGCTGTTTTGTCTGCGAGTTTTAACTGCGGCCGCTAATTTGCGTAACAAAGGATCGGTGTCTTCCCATGAGATACAACCGTCAGTAATACTTTGGCCATAAACTAAGGGCTGCCCTTCTATCACTTCTTGGCTACCACTTTTAAGATGACTTTCGATCATCACACCGATGATTCTTTGATCACCATTGGCAATCTGACCGCTGACATCATTTCCAACGATGAGCTGGCGCTGACATTGTTTTAAGCTGTTAGCATGGCTAAAATCAATCATGATGTTAGCTTTTAAATTAGCTTCTACTAAGCCTTCTGCCACTTGCTCAACACTGACTTCATCATAATTTGGACGGCCATTGCCACCTCTTAAAATGATATGTACATCTTCGTTACCCGTGGTTGAGAATATGGCAGAATGACCAGCTTTAGTTAGCGATAAAAAGTGATGTGGGCTCATCGCTGCTCTAATCGCATCAATAGCAATTTTGATAGTGCCATCCGTAGAGTTTTTAAATCCAATCGGGCAAGAAACCCCAGAGGCTAATTCTCTATGACCTTGGCTTTCTGTAGTCCGCGCACCAATAGCGCCCCAAGCGATGAGGTCAGATATGTATTGGGGTGAGATTAGGTCAAGATATTCGGTTGCAGCAGGCATACCTAAGCTGGTTATATCTAGTAATACTTGTCTAGCTAGGCGTAAGCCTTTATTGATATTAAAACTAGAATCTAAATCAGGGTCATTAATTAAGCCTTTCCAGCCTACAGTGGTGCGAGGTTTTTCAAAATAAACTCGCATGACAATAATTAAATCATCATCCAGTTCGTCTTTAAGCGCTTTTAAGCGTTCAGCATATTCAATGGCTGCCTTAGTATCGTGAATTGAACAGGGGCCAATTACCACTAGTAATCTGTCATCATTACCGCTGAGTAGTTTATGGATTTCTGATCTTGCCTTAACAGTGGTTTCTGCTGCTTTATTGCTAAGGGGCATTTCGTCATGAACTTGCACGGGAGGAATAACTTCTTTAATTCCACAAATTCTCAAGTCATCAGTGTTGTATTTAGTTTGCATGCTGCTACCAAGCTGTTGCTTTTACAAGGTGATCATAAAGCCAGCTATTTTAACCGTTTTAAGGGGGTTCTTGTTAGTTTTTGCTGGCTGTGATTTAGAGAGTTTTACAGAGTTTTAAAAAACTATAGCTAAAGTTAACAGACGGGTCGTCAGAAATGTCTTCTCTTGAGACTTCTTTCCAAGCATTAAAGTCAATTTCAGGAAAAAAAGTATCGCCGGCAAAGTGTTGGTTAATTAAGGTTAAATACAGATTATTCGCCAACGGAAGTATCGTGTTATAAAGTTCTGCGCCACCAATAATAAAGATTTCCTCATTCTCTTTACTGATGCTTTCTATGGCGGATTTAATATCATTAAAGACTATGCAGCCAGTTTGTTGATAGTCTAAATTTCTACTGATGATTATGTTGCTGCGACCCGGTAAGGGTCTGCCAATAGATTCATATGTTTTTCTACCCATTACAATCGGAGAGCCCATGGTGATGGCTTTAAACTTTTTTAAATCGGCTGATAAATGCCAAGGCATTTTGTTATCTAGGCCAATGGTTCTATTAGTTGCCATGGCAACAATCAGTGATATTTTCATTTTTTAGGGCAGAGTGCTTTAATATTCATCAAGAATTAACAATTTGAATATCATACTATGACTAAGAAGAATATTTTGCTGGTATTTACAGGGGGGACGATTGGCTCTGCGCTGTCTGATGGTGTTATTGATACCAGTAAGACACAAGGGGTCAAATTATTAAAACTGTTTCATAACGAAGATCAGCAAACTGAAGACATTCAATTTAGCACATTACAGCCATTGCAGATTTTAAGTGAGAATATGGCGCCAGCGGCTTGGCAGATATTGATTAATGCTATCGAATCACAAAATTTAGCCAATTATGACGGCATTATCGTTACCCATGGTACCGACACCTTAGCTTATACGGCAGCCGTTTTAAGCTATTATTTTAATGCGCTTAAAGTGCCGATGTTATTAGTGTCGAGTGATTATTCTTTAGATGATGCTAGAGCCAATGGCTTATCTAATTTTAGATGTGCGGTAGATTTTATTCGCCAAAATATTCGGGCGGGTGTGTTTGT
>CAIVAH010000251.1 GCA_903903765.1 uncultured Methylococcaceae bacterium | reverse complement strand
TGGTGAAATAGCTTATACCAGTCGTTATGCTAAAGCGGATGTGGTCATCATTACTAATGCAGGTCTTGCACATTTAGATGGCTTTGGCAGTTTAGAGGGTGTTGCAAAAGCAAAGGGCGAGATTATAGAAACGCTAAAGTCAGATGGTTTTGCGGTAATTAATAAAGATGACAAGTATTTTGAATATTGGCAGACAGTAGCAAAAAGTAGATCGATCGTTTCATTTGGGTTAGATGATGGCGCCGATGTAACTGCAACACAAATTAATTCAGAAATTGCTGGCAATAGGTTCTTGACTACCTTTAAATTGATAACATCAAAAGGTGCTATTGATATTAGGTTAGGTTTGGCTGGGCGGCATAACATTCTTAATGCTTTAGCGTCAACAGCTGCGACTATGACATTAGGTATTGAGCTAGAACAAATTAAACTTGGCTTAGAAAGTTTAGTGTCAGTCACAGGCAGGATGCAACCTTTAGTGGGTAAATTAGGTAACGTAATAATTGATGATACTTATAATGCAAATTCAGCTTCTCTTAAAGTGGCACTTAATGTTTTGAGTAAGTTTAGGGGGAAGACTTGGTTGGTATTGGGTGCTTTTGGTGAGCTAGGCGTAGAAAGTTCTGCTATTCACAGTGATATGGCTGAGGATATTAAGTTAAGTGGCGTAGAGCGAATATTTGCAGTAGGTGCGGATGCAAAGTATACGGTAGATACTTTTGGAGCAGGTGCCAAATTTTATGAAAATCAGGAAGATTTGATTGCTGAATTAAAACAAGAATTAAAAGGCGATGAAATCATTTTGATTAAAGGTTCAAGAGCTCAGCGCATGGAAAATGTAGCGGCGGCTTTAGTTGAGAATTTTAGGAATTAAGCGATGTTACTTTATTTTACAGATTATCTAATGACATTTGATGGCGGGTTTAGAGTATTTCAATACCTAACCTTCCGCGCTATTTTAGGTGCACTTACGTCTTTGATTATTTCATTTATTATTGGCCCTGTGATGATTAGAAAATTAAGTTCTAATAAAATTGGTCAAAGTATTCGCGAGTTAGGACCTCAATCACATTATGAAAAGTCAGGCACACCTACTATGGGTGGTGCTCTAATTTTAGTGGCTATTTCTATCAGTACCTTATTGTGGGCGGATTTAGGTAATCGTTATATTTGGGTGATTTTGTTAGTCACTATGGGTTACGGTCTGATCGGTTTTATCGATGATTATCGGAAAGTTATAAAGCGTAATAGTGATGGTTTATCAGCTAAAGCAAAATATTTAGCTCAATCAATTATTGGTTTAACTGCAGCATTATTTTTGTATAAAACGGCAGCGGTTCCTGCTGAAACCCAACTTATCATTCCTTTTTTTAAAGATGTCATGCTAAATATGAGTTGGATGTATGTTGTATTAACTTATTTTGTTATCGTCGGTACAAGTAACGCGGTGAATCTAACCGATGGATTGGATGGTTTAGCCATTATGCCAACAGTGATGGTTGCTGCCGGATTAGGTGTTTTTGCTTATCTATCGGGACATATTGGTTTTTCACAATATTTGGCTATTCCTTATTTACCTAATTCAGGAGAGTTAATTGTTTTTTGCGCGGCGTTAGTTGGTTCTGGTTTAGGTTTTCTTTGGTTTAACACCTATCCAGCTATGGTATTTATGGGAGATGTTGGCGCGTTAGCTTTAGGTGCAGCATTGGGTGTTTTAGCTGTATTGGTAAGACAAGAAATTGTATTAATGATTATGGGTGGTGTTTTCGTGATGGAAACACTTTCAGTTATGATTCAGGTGGCTTCATTTAAGTTAACCGGTAAACGTGTATTCAGAATGGCGCCAATTCATCATCATTTTGAATTAAAAGGTTGGCCAGAGCCTAGGGTTATAGTGAGATTTTGGATCATAACATTCATTTTAGTATTGATTGGTTTAGCTACATTAAAGTTGAGATAAATCAATGTACAAAATGAATGACCTTGAATATTTGAATCTGTATAAAAGAGCAAAAACATTATGATTATGGATAATATTGCTATTTTAAAATCCTTGGAAGAGCACTTTAATTTAGACGTTCAGCGTTCTAAGGTATTGGTTGTTGGTTTAGGGCAAACAGGCGTTTCTGTTGCGCATTATTTATATAAATTGGGTTTCAAATTTGCAATCACTGATAGTAGAGATAAGCCACCCTTAAAAGAAGCCTTTTTTGAAGTGATGCCTGATACACCAATTTTCACCGGAGGTTTTGACGATTCAGCTTTTAGTGTTGCTACCCATATTGTGGTAAGCCCAGGTGTTTCGTTAATGGAAAAGTCAATCGTTAAAGCGATTGCTAATGGTGTAAAAGTAGTTAGCGATATAGATTTATTTGCATGTTCAATCACCGCGCCTATTGTAGCAATTACGGGTTCAAATGGTAAAAGTACAGTCACCACAATGGTGGGTGAAATGGCAAAGGCGGCGGGTAAAAAAGTTGCTGTAGGTGGCAATTTAGGAATCCCTGCTTTAGATTTGCTAACAAAAGATGCTGAATTATTTGTGTTAGAGCTGTCTAGCTTTCAATTAGAGCGAACTTGTGCATTGAATGCTGCGGCAGCTACAGTGCTAAATGTTTCAGCAGATCATTTAGATAGACATGATGATTTAGAATCTTATGCTAAAGAAAAACAAAGAACGTTTAGAGGAAATGGCGTATTAGTCATTAATTTGGATGACTCCTTAGTGAGTCGTATGCTTAATACAGAGAGGTGTTGTTATACCTTTTCGATTAAGCATAAAGAAGCAGATTTTTATATAGATACTCTAGATGGAACTGATTATTTAATGCAGGGTAAAGAGGCGTTAATGCCTTTAGTAGAACTACCTTTAGAAGGTCGACATAATGCAGCTAATGCTCTAGCCGCTTTAGCCTTAGGAACAGCAGTCGGGCTAGATAAAACATCAATGTGTTTAGCTTTAAAAGGTTTTAAAGGTTTAGAGCATAGGATGCAAAAGGTCGCTAAAATTCGAGGAGTTACTTGGGTGAATGATTCAAAGGCCACTAATATTGGCGCTTGTGTTGCTGCTTTAGATGGATACGATAGTAAAGTAATCTTGATTGCTGGTGGTGATGCAAAGGGTGCAGATATGAACGAATTGGCACCTATTATAAAAAATAAAACAAAAAGTGTTGTGCTAATAGGTAAAGACGCCAGTTTAATAAAAGAAGCAATAAATGAAAGTGTACCAACATATTCAGCAAAAAATATGGAAGAAGCTGTCAGTATTTGTGCAAAACTGGCAGAGGGTGGGGATAGTGTTTTGTTATCACCAGCGTGCGCAAGTCTAGATCAATATAAGAATTACCAAGATAGAGGAAATCAGTTTTCAAAAGCAGTATTAAGGTTGCTAGCATGAGAGTAAGTATGAAGCCATCAAGGATTGGACGGTTTCATTTTGAGCCCTATTTAGTAGTTATTTTTTTTAGTTTGTTAATGATTGGTTATGTAATGGTGTGTTCTGCTTCATTACATAGGAGTGTAGATGCGTTCAATTATATTAGAAAGCAATCATTGAGTATTGGTATGGGCTTAACTGCAGGTTTTTTTATTATGCGTGTCCCTACTAAATTTTGGGAAAGATACGGTCAGAATTTATTTCTGTTTGGTTTATTGCTTTTAATTATTGTGATTGTGCCCGGTGTAGGTGTAAAAGTTAATGGAAGTACGCGTTGGTTAGCTTTGGGTGGGTTCAGATTTCAGGTCTCAGAAATTGTTAAGTTGTTTTCGGTTATCTATATGGCTGGATATGTAACACGTCATCAGAAAACAATTAGAGATTCCGCGTTTAGTTTAATTAAGCCGATAGGCTTATTTGCAATTGCTGGTGCGTTTTTATTATTGGAGCCTGATTTTGGGTCAACAGTGGTAATAATTACCATAGCTATGGGGATAATGTATTTGGCTGGGGCTAGGTTGGTGCAATTTATTACTTTGTTAAGTAGCTTAGCGATTTGTGCGGGACTCCTAGTTTATGTAGCGCCATATCGAATGAAAAGGGTTACTAGTTTTTTAAATCCTTGGGCTGACGCAAAAGATACTGGCTATCAATTAGTGCATGCATTAATTTCATTTGGTCGAGGTGAATGGTTTGGTGTTGGTTTAGGTAGTGGTATCGAAAAACTATTTTATTTACCAGAAGGGCACACTGATTTTTTGTTTTCGGTTATTGCTGAAGAGTTAGGTTTATTAGGGGTGTTAACAGTTATAGGTTTATTTGCAGTATTTGTTTGGCGTACCTTTTTAATTGCTCAAGAGGCAGAAATAATAGGAGAAAAGTTTTCCGCATATATTGCTTATGGCTTAGGTATTTGGTTTGGTTTTCAAGCCTCAGTTAATATGGGTGTGAATATGGGGATACTGCCTACAAAAGGTTTAACTTTGCCACTGATGAGTTATGGGGGCGGAAGCATGTTGATTATGTGCTGTGCAGTTGCTTTATTGTTTAGAGTGAATAGTGAAGTTCAAGAAATTAAAGCCAATAAGCCAAAAGAAAGGTCAAAATGGGTAGCCGTATAATTATCATGGCTGGTGGAACTGGCGGGCATGTTTTTCCTGCTTTAGCGGTTGCGGAATTGCTATTGGAAAAAGGTTGGCAAGTGAGTTGGCTAGGAACTCAAAGAGGTTTGGAAAGTAGAGTCATTCCTGAACATGGTATTGAAATTGATTGGATCTCAGTTTCTGGAGTAAGGGGTAAAGGATTATGGTCAAAATTTACGGCAATATTCAATGTTTTTAGAGCATGTGTTCAAGCCTGTAGAGTTTTAATAAAACGTAAGCCGGACGTGGTTTTAGGTATGGGTGGATTCGTGGCCGGCCCAGGTGGGTTGATGGCTAAACTACTTGGTATCCCATTAATAATTCATGAACAAAATCGCGTGCCAGGGACAACCAATAGGTTATTGTCGAGAATAGCAAATCAAGTTTTGGAAGGTTTTCCTAATAGTTTTAAAGAAAAAAATCTGGCTAAATCTACCGGTAATCCATTAAGAAAGATGTTTTACTTAGGTTTAGATCGGCAGCGTGATGTGTCTGTAAATGAGATAAAGTTGCTTGTTGTTGGCGGTAGTCAGGGTGCAAAAATATTAAACGAAACAGTACCTGATGCGCTCGTATTATTGAAAGAGTTAGTGGCTAGTGATAAGCAAATATTGGTTAAGCATCAAACAGGCATAGCGATGTTGGAGCAAGTTAAAGGTAATTATAAAGCGGTTGAGATAAAAGCAGAGGTGAATGCTTTTATAGAAGATATAGTGATGGCATATCAATGGGCTGATTTAGTCATTTGTAGAGCAGGCGCAATGACTGTAAGTGAAGTAGCTGCAATGGGTGTGCCCGCAATTTTGATACCTTTACCAAGCGCGATTGACGATCATCAAACTGCTAATGCGCACTTTTTAAGTGATGTGGGTGCCGCTGTTATCTTGCCACAAAAAGAGTTGAATCCGCATTCTTTGGCTGTAACTATAAGTAATTTATTGGAACAATTACCTGAAATGAGTTTAGCAATAAAAAAATGTGCTTTTTTGGATGCAACATCAGATGTTGCAAATTATTGTATAGCTGAGGCGGTGCAATGAACGGTCCAGTGTCATCACAATTAACTACGACGTTCGGAAATATTAAACGCATTCACTTTATTGGGATTGGCGGTACGGGTATGTGTGGTATTGCTGAGGTTTTATCCAATTTAGGTTATCAAGTGTCTGGCTCAGATATCAAGGAAAGTACTGTAACACAGCGTCTTGCGGATATGGGAGTCACCATAACTATTGGACATAAACGTGAAAACGTTACAAATGTTGACGTGGTTGTCGCATCAACAGCGATAGATAGAGCGAATGAAGAAATTGATCAGGCGTATATAAATAGAATTCCAGTTATACCTAGAGCTGAAATGTTGGCCGAATTAATGCGCTTTAGATTTGGAATAGCTGTTGCTGGTACGCATGGCAAAACCACTACCACGAGTTTAACAGCAAGTATGTTAGCGGAAGGTGAGTTAGATCCAACTTTTGTAATAGGTGGTCGATTAAATAGTGCTGGTAGTAATGCTAAATTAGGTTTAGGCAATTATTTGGTTGCAGAAGCCGATGAAAGCGATGCGTCTTTTTTATATTTACAACCCATGATTGCGGTGGTGACGAATATAGATCAAGACCATATGGAAACGTATCAAAATAATTATCAGCGTTTAAAAGATACCTTCATTGAGTTTCTTCATCATCTACCTTTTTACGGTTTGGCTGTACTATGCATGGATGATGAAGGAGTAAGAGAAATTATTCCGCATATATCAAAACCGGTTATTACCTATGGCGTACATGAAGATGCAGATATTCGTGCTATTAATGTTAAGCAAGAAGGTATGTTAACGACTTTTGATGTGATTCGTCCTGGTTACTTGCCCTTGCAAGTTATATTAAATATGCCTGGATGGCATAACATGCTTAATTCGTTGGCTGCAATTGCAATAGCAACAGAATTAGAAGTTTCTGATGCTGCTATTATTAAAAGTTTGGGTGCTTTTAAAGGGGTGGGTAGACGTTTTCAGGTGCAAGGAGACTTACCTATTAAGCAAGGAAAGTTAACCTTAGTTGATGATTATGGACATCATCCGCGTGAAATTGCTGCAACCTTAGAAGCGTTAAAACAAGCTTGGCCAACAAGGCGTTCTGTAGTTATTTTTCAACCACATCGATATACCAGAACACGCGATTTATTTGAAGATTTTGTGCATATTTTATCGACAGTAGATGTTTTAGTTTTAATGGATGTTTATTCAGCAGGCGAAACTGTAATTAGTGGTGCAGATGGAAGAGCATTAAGTCGAGCCATCAGAATGCGCGCGCAGGTGGACCCCATATTTGTAGAAAATTGGCAAGAATTACCAAAAATTTTAGCGGGTATAGTAAAGCCAGATGATGTGATCTTGACTTTGGGCGCTGGAAACGTTGGGTATTTTGCAACCCAGTTGCCAGAATTATTGACTCAAGCGCTCGATTCAAGAGGCAGTATTGATTAATTAGCACTGATATGAAAGGACAGTTATTAACAAACGAGAGTTTATCAAAATATACGAGTTGGCGTGTAGGTGGTCCAGCGGAAAAATTATATATTCCTTTTGATAAAGATGATTTATGTGAGTTTGTAAAAACATTACCAATTGATGAATCTGTATTTTGGATGGGGTTAGGGAGTAATTTATTAGTCAGAGATGCAGGTATCACTGGTACAGTGATTAATACAAAAGGCCGACTAAAAGGATTAAGACTAATAGATAAAAATACGGTATATGTTGAAGCAGGAGTACCGTGTGCGCATGTGGCGCGTTTTTGCGTTGAGCAAGGTTTAGTAGGAGCGGAGTTTTTAGCGGGCATACCTGGAACAATGGGTGGTGCTTTGAAAATGAATGCAGGTGCATTTGGGGGCGACACATGGAGTGTTGTAAAAACGGTGGAAACGCTTGATTTATTTGGTCGTGTAATGAATCGATTTTCGAGTGAGTTTGAAGTTAGTTATCGGTCAGTTAAGCTTAATGAAAACGAATGGTTTTTAAGTGCTTTATTAACTTTAGAGCAAGGTGATTCTGTAGAGAGTCAGAGAAAAATAAAATCTCTATTAGAGAAAAGAGCGCAAACACAACCGACGAATCAGCCAAGTTGTGGTTCAGTATTTAAAAACCCACCGGGTGATTTTGCGGCCAGATTGATTGAGGCAACAGGATTAAAAGGCTATGTAATTGGTGGGGCACAAATATCTGAAAAGCATGCTAATTTTATAGTTAACACAGGTAACTCAACAGCAAAAGATATTGAGCAGTTAATTTATTATGTGCAAGATAAAGTTAAAGAATGTCATGGCGTGGAATTGCACACAGAGGTTTGTATGGTAGGTGAGTTGATTAGTG
>CAIVAH010000250.1 GCA_903903765.1 uncultured Methylococcaceae bacterium | reverse complement strand
GAAAATACTATTCTATTAGACGTATAAAAAATACAAAAAATATGACAGTTAAAAATATATATTTTAATTATCTTATTAGTAATATTGAACTAGTTCAGTATCTAGTCTGACTCTTTATGAGTAAGACTTAGCAGGGCCAATGAGCTCTGCTACATGAATTAAGCCTGCGGGCTTGTTTGTGGATACACACGTAATTAGTGAAGTCTCACCTCCAAAGAGGGGTGATGCTACACTTAGCAAAGGCAATGAGCCTTTAGCTACACGGATGGACTGAGCTAATGGAATATTCCGTTAGCTTATCTGTGGTTGCAGATGGCAATAATGCCATGGGCGTAATTGAACTCAAGGATGTCGTAAAAGTAGGTATTAAAGAACGTTTTATTGAATTACGGCAGATGGGCATTAAAACGATCATGATTACCGGTGATAATTCCTTAACCGCTGCCGCGATTGCTGCTGAAGCTGGGGTTGATGATTTTTTTGCTGAAGCCACCCCAGAAGCAAAGCTTAACTTAATTAGGCAATATCAAAGTGAGGGACGTTTAGTAGCGATGACTGGGGATGGTACTAATGATGCACCAGCTTTAGCACAGGCAGATGTAGCTGTTGCTATGAATAGTGGTACTCAAGCGGCTAAAGAAGCCGGTAATATGGTGGACTTAGATTCTAATCCTACAAAATTAATTGAAATAGTTGAAACCGGTAAGCAAATGTTAATGACGCGCGGTGCTTTAACGACGTTTAGTATCGCGAACGATGTGGCCAAATACTTTGCTATCATTCCAGCCGCTTTTGCCACTACTTATCCCGCATTAAATGTATTAAACGTAATGGGCTTGGCTACGCCTTCAAGCGCTATTTTGTCAGCGGTTATTTTTAATGCGCTTATTATTATTGCTTTAATTCCTTTAGCGTTAAAAGGTATTAAATATCGTCCCGTGGGTGCTGAAAAATTGTTGCAGAACAATTTATTGGTTTATGGCTTAGGTGGAGTCCTTGTGCCTTTTATAGGGATTAAATTGATTGATGTGTGTCTTGTCACATTTCACTGGGTTTAAGGAGTTTTTATGTTTGAGTATTTAAAACCTGCTGCGGTGATGCTTTTAATATTCACCGTACTAACGGGTGTAGTTTATCCCCTAATGGTAACTAGTATTGCGCAATTATTATTCACTCAACAAGCCAATGGCAGTTTACTTAAAGATGCCAATGGACAGTTGATGGGTTCAGAATTAATAGGACAGAGCTTTACCTCTCCAGCGTATTTTTGGGGCCGACCTTCTGCGACAACTCCAAATGCTTATAACGCTGCTGGTTCTTCTGGGTCCAATTTAGGCCCCACTAATCCAGCCTTAGTTGCACTAATCAAAGATCGAGTTCAGGCACTAAAAAATGTAGATCCGACCAATAATGCTTTAGTACCTGTTGATTTAGTTACGGCTTCAGGTAGTGGGCTTGATCCACACATAAGTGTGGCGGCGGCAAATTATCAACTCAAGCGTGTGGCTGCAGTTCGGCAGTTAGATGAACAACAAGTGGCTGAACTTATTAAAGCAAATACTCAAAATAGACAATGGTTTATCTTTGGGGAACCGCGAGTGCATGTTTTAAAATTAAATCTAGCACTCGATCAGTTGCATCATTAATAGTTATTGTAATCAATGATGATGTCAGATGAGCGGCCTGATCCTGATCAACTTTTAGCACGTATAGAGCGAGACAACGCTAAAGCTAAACGAGGACGGCTCAAGATATTTTTTGGAGCTATGGCTGGTGTTGGTAAAACCTGTGCGATGTTGCGGGCTGCACATGAGCGAAGTGCTGAAAACATTGATATTGTGATAGGTATTATCGAAACACATGGTCGAGAAGAAACAAAAGAATTAGTAAATGACCTTGAGGTCTTGCCATTAAAGCACTTAGATTATAAAGGCAAAGTGCTTTATGAATTTGATATAGATACTGCTATTAAACGACGGCCTAACATAATCGTTATTGATGAGTTGGCGCATTCTAATGTGCCTGGTTCAAGGCACCCAAAGCGTTGGCAGGATATTAATGAGTTGCTTGAACTTGGTATTAATGTCTATACCGCATTAAATGTTCAACATTTAGAAAGTATTAATGATGATGTCCGACAAATATCAGGGATACAGGTTTTTGAAACGGTACCTGATACGGTATTTGAAGAAGCAGATGAGGTCGAGTTAGTCGATTTACCCCCTGAAGAACTGTTAAAACGCTTAAAAGCAGGTAAGATCTATTTGCCGCAACAAGCAAAAGAAGCAGTTAATCATTTTTTTCGAAAGGGTAATTTAATTGCCCTACGTGAGCTATCTTTAAGGCAAACAGCGAGTCGTGTTGATGCTCAAATGATTGATTATCGAGAAGATAATGCCATTCAAGAAGTGTGGCAAGTTAGCGATAAGATTCTGGTGAGTATTGAGGTCAACGATTCAGCGGAACGCTTAGTGAGAGCTGGAAAACAATTAGCTATAAGATTCTCTGCTGAATGGTTAGTGGTGCATGTTGATACGCAAAAAACACAACATATGTCTGCTGATAAAAAAGATAGGTTTTTGCGTACGTTAAAATTGGCAGAACAATTGGGTGCAGAACTGATTACGCTAAGCGCTACGGACGTATCGGATGCTTTAATAAGGCTTTGTAGCGAACATAATATTAATAAAATCATAATTGGAAAGCCGACTCGCCGAGGTTGGAGAAGAAAGCTTTACGGATCGTTGGTGGATGATTTAATTTTAAAAGCTCAAAATATTAATATTTATTTGTTGGGTAGTTTGAAAACGGATGATGACGCTGAGTTCTCGAATCAATCTATTGGTTTTAACTATAAAACCCCTTTATCCAACTTAAAGCAAAATCTTATTTATGCCGTTAAATTTCCTTATAAGACTTATGCTCGTGCTTTGGTATTAATAGTGTTGTGTTCTGGCGTTAATCAATTACTGTTGGGGCGTCTTGAGCTTTCAAATTTAATTATGGTTTATTTGTTGGGGATTGTTTTTGTTTCAAGTCGTTTTGGCTTGGGACCTTCCATTTTTGCCTCGATATTTGCAGTGGCTAATTTTGATTTCTTATTTGTCGAGCCGTATTACAGTTTTGTGGTAGCTGATGTGCAGTATCTATTGGTATTACTAGTGATGTTGTTGGTCAGTATAGTGATTAGTAATTTGATGGCTAAAGTTAATTTCCAAGCCAAAATATCGACCGAGCGAGAACAACGCATTACGTCGCTATATTTACTTAGTAAAGATTTATGTAATGGTCGGAGTGTGCCAGAAGTAATACATATCGCGGTTAAACGATTGTATGTTGAATTTAAAAGTCCTTGCGTGTTACTGTTTCCGAATAGAAATGGTCGCATTATGTTGCCTGCAGTAAAGAGTCTTACTGAATCATTTGTTAATGCAGATCGGGATGTGGCGCAGTGGGTTTTTGATCATAATGAAGTTGCCGGCTTTGGCACAAATACCTTGCCGGGTACTCAAGGTATTTATTTACCGATTCATTCTAATACTGAAGTTTTGTGTGTGCTGGGGATACTACCGACTCACTTACATAAGATATTTTTACCTGAGCAACAAAAATTATTAGACACTTTTTTACAGTTGATTGCTCATACTTTGCTAAGAGTCCGTTAATCTTCGTTGTAATTAATGTTCATCATTCGCGGTATTAAAATTTGTTTCATCATAGTTACCAATTCATCCTTAAGCTTTGGTAAAAATGTAATGGTGTAAATAATTCGCAAGGATGCAAAAAAATATCGGTTGTTGTAAAAATAGTCAAAATCTTCAACTGGTTTGTCTAAAAAATAATTTTTAGAAAATGCTTCCCATAACTTTATGCCAGTTTCAACTGGGAGTTTAGTTGCCTTTTGGCAAATATTAAGTTCAGGAATACCATAGATCATATAAAGTAATCCAATATCAAAATAATAACTACCAATTGATAAATCACCTAAATCGATAACTAATGGATCATTATCCTTGATCATGATATTGCTAGTGTGGATATCAAAATGCACACAGGTATCTGAATCAGGGATCGTATCAAGTTTTTCTAACAGGTAGTCTATTTCATCTTTAGATAGAAAGAAGTCCATCTGATTTATATAGTCTCTAAAATTATCTTTAATTAAAGGGAATATTTTAGGGTCGCCTTTGGCCGTATGGATTTGCTTTGCAACACCAACAAGTGTGTTTGCATGGGTATCTAAATTATCAGGATCAGCATGAATAACTTCACTAAATAACTGGGCGTTAAGAAGTTCGTAAATTATGCCAGTTCTGTTTCCACAGCTAACAATGTCATAAGATAAAGCAGTAGGAATGCCTAGTATTAGGGCTTCTCTGGCAAATTTCTTTTCTTTTTCAGCAATATCTGCGGAAATACCTTCGTTATATAATTTAACGATATTTTCTTTATCTATACGGTAGCACTCTCCACAAACGCCTGCAGAAATTAATTCAAAGTTATCAGTTGATATTTCTCTATAGGACTTATGTATCTCGACGAGTTGGTTGATGCCTGTCATTACAAAGATTTCATAAATATTACTATCAACGTTTTTTACTATGATTTTTCCATCGTTAGATTTTAAAGTTCGTAAGGCAATTAATATGACTCTTAGACCGACACTTGATACATAATTACAAGCGTTAAAATCTAATATTAATTCTTTGACGCTATTTAACTTTAAGGCCTGTTCAAATATAGATGCCGTATTAATATCTAATCGGCCATCTAGTATTAAAGTTAGCTTTTGTTCTTGTATGATTGATTTAATATTCATTGTTAACCTAAATAATAGAAATCACAATTTTTTCGCTGTTATAAAATAGCTTTTAAATAATCAGATCCATGATTCATGCAATCAAAAGCATGTAAGCCCAATTCATTTGCTAAATCAATACAGACATTAATTCCTCTAGCACTATTACCACGCTCATCTAATCGAGGAGAATATACAGCCAGACCCAATTGTCGATTTACGGTTGCAATTACGCCGCCACCCACGCCACTTTTTGCGGGTACTCCAACACGGAACGCCCATTCACCCGAATAATTATACATACCACAGGTCAGCATGATTGAAAGTATGTCTTTAACGGTACTAAATTTATAAACTTCTTGATTAGATAAAGGATTAGTGCCTAAATTGCCAAGAGTGGCTGACATCATCGCAAGGTCTTGGCAATTAACTAAGATCGAACATTGCTTGAAATATAGATCTAAATATCGATCAACATG
>CAIVAH010000249.1 GCA_903903765.1 uncultured Methylococcaceae bacterium | reverse complement strand
TGCGGTTATCTCTTGACTCATGTTGCCAATCCGAATTCAACGCCATACTTTTTGCAAATCAATTTCGCAGAAATATGTGCCGACTCATAAATAGTAGGCAAACCACTCCCAGGGTGCGTACCGCCACCCACTAAATAACAGGCATCCAATTCTTGAAATTGATTATGTGGTCGCCAATACAACAGCTGACTAAATTTATGCGCTAGACTAAAAGTTGCCCCTCTATAAACATGTTCTTCAGTTTCCCAGGTTTTAGGCGTGAGCATTTTTTCTTGTTCTATATGCGCACGAATATCCGTTAACCCTAAACGCGTTTCTAAGGTATTTAATACTTGCTCACGCATTTCAACACAATAAGACTCCCAATCGGTAGAGCTTTCGTTATTAGGTGTAGGCACTAAAACATATAAAGCTGATTTACCTGCGGGTGCCAAACTATCATCATTAACACTAGCATTTTGCACATAAAAAGAGAAATCTTTGCTTAACACTTTACTATGGAAGATATTATTAATATTCGTGACATAATCATCTGCAAACGCAATGGTGTGATGAGGTAAATCGTAAAACTTATCTAAACCTAAATACAACATAAAGGTAGAACAGGAGTATTCCAATTTATCTATTTTCTCAGGACTGTATTGCTTTAATTCATTAGGTTTAACGAGATTTGTCATGGCATAAGAAAAATCAGCATTGATAATGACATCTTCTGCCAGAATCTCGCTACCATCTTGCAAACGCACCCCTTGTACTTTCTTATTATTGATAATGAGGGATTCAATCTCAGTATTAGTATGAATCTGACCGCCTTGTTCAATAATGACTTTGGCCATAGCCTCGGCAATTTTATTTAAACCGCCTTTGACATGATAAATGCCATATTCATGTTCTAAATAAGACAACATGGTAAATATGGCCGGACAATCCCAAGGTGACATACCCAAATACTTAGACTGAAAAGAAAAAACTAAACGCATTTTCTCTTCTTTAAAATAATTCCCTAAATTAGAAAACACACTATGATTCAATGCGAGATACGGAACGGCTTTAATTAAATCCCACGAGAAAAAGGCCTTGATGCTGGTATAGTCACGTTTGATACAAGGATAAAGTTTTTCAAAATGCTTTCCTTCCCGCTTTAAATAAGCATCATAGCCTGAACTGCCTTCATTAAAACCTTGCTCCAATTCAGCGCGCATTTTATTTCTATCAGAAAACACTTGAATACTACGATCAGAGAATAACAAGCGATACATAGGATCGAGTTTAATGAACTCTAAATAATCAGCGCTTTTTTTACCACATAAGGCAAACATATCATCAAGCACATGTTTCATTAATAAAAAAGTAGGGCCTGTATCAAATACAAAATCACCCAACCTAATGGGACGATTTCTACCTCCCACTTCGTGGTTCTTATCAAAAATAGTGACTTTAAAACCACGTTTACTTAACAACATCCCTGCACACAGACCTCCAGGCCCTGCGCCCACGATAACAATATGTTTTTTGTTCGGCATAAAAATAGATTAATTAACTAATTTAAATAAATAAAAACTTAAGGTATTTAGCGATCTTAAAGATTAATAAAGCCAAGGAATCAGTTTTTTTGTACGAACAGAATAATCCACATAATCTTTACCAAAATAGCTGACTAAAATAGCTTCCTCAACACAAATACGCTGCTTTAAAAAAAAACCTAGTGGCAAAACCAACATTAGCAACGCTAAAATATCACCCATGGCAATGCCTGTCGCAAAAAAACTAAGCAGTAAGCCCGTATAAGCAGGATGCCTTATATATTGATAAAGTCCATGAGCCACCAATAAATGCTCAGTTTGAATTACAACTGTCGTGCTAAAAAAGCGCCCTAAACTTTTTATTGCGTAAAAACGTATCGCAAGCCCCATCAACATAAACACGAGCGCAATTATTTGCCGAAGCCCATAAGCCATTGGGAGTTGCACTAACTGCAGGTATTTAAAACCAAAAGCTCCAATAACAGAGCACACTACGACCAGCCAAATAAGTCGCTCAGATCGATAACCCTTAAGCTGTGGAGCGGAATCATTAATTGATACTCGCGTTTTATACACAACTACGACCTCTAAGACTATCCAAATGCCTGCCACTATTAGCCATAACTGTTGTATAAATGTCATCCGCGTATTTCAAGTTCTAACAATGAGTGCGTGGTAGAATCTAATATTTTTATAAATAACGCAATCATAAAACACTTTTTGCAATGCAAAATCTTATAAAACTAAACCATGTTTATAAAGCTTATACGCAAGGACAATTAACAACGCCTGTTTTACGAAACATTTCTTTAAACATTAATACCGGTGAGTTTGTCGCCATTACGGGTCCATCTGGCAATGGAAAATCGACCTTATTAAACTTATTAACGGGTATTGATAGACCCTGCAGTGGTGAAATAATAATAAATCAAACTGCTTTACAACTGTTAAAAGAAGAAGAATTATCCGTATGGCGGGGCTTAAACGTAGGCATTGTGTTTCAGTTTTTTCAATTACTGCCCTCACTCACTTTGCTACAAAATATCCAATTACCCATGGATTTTGTAAATAAATACCCAAAACGCGAGCGTTTAGATAGAGCGCATTATTTACTTGATCGAGTTGGTTTAACAAAACAAGGCAAACAATTACCCGGACAAGTTTCTGGGGGACAACAACAACGTGCCGCGATTGCACGTGCATTGGCAAATGACCCCGCATTGCTAGTTGCAGATGAACCCACGGGGAATTTAGATTCAGCGACCGCAGAAAATATCTACACACTCTTCTCGGCATTACAGCAAGAGGGTAAAACACTCGTCATTGTTACTCATAATGAGGACCTTGCAAAAACAGCTAGCCGTCATATCACCTTGCACGATGGACATGTTTCAAGTGATCAATGCCTATCTAAACCAATTTAGAAACAATGCTTTTTAACTCAATTCTA
>CAIVAH010000248.1 GCA_903903765.1 uncultured Methylococcaceae bacterium | reverse complement strand
TGCATAAATCGCAAGGCTCAGAATTTAATCATGTGGCTTTAGTGTTACCAGACACCATGAGTCGGGTATTAACCCGAGAACTTATTTATACCGGCATTACCCGCGCTAAAGAAAACTTTAGCTTAATAGAAACTAAAGCCGTTATTTTTACTGAAGCCTTAAAAGTCAGTTGCGTGGGTTGATGGTAATTGATAGAAAAACAGATTTTATAAACTTGCCAAATCAATTACAAAACGATATTTAACATCGCTTTTTAATACCCGTTCATAAGCTTCATTGATTTGCTGCATCGGGATGATTTCAATATCCGAGGTGATATTATGCTCCGCACAAAAATCTAGCATTTCTTGGGTTTCTTTTATACCACCAATTAAAGAACCTGCTAGGTTTCTGCGTTTAAAGATTAAATGACCAACTGAGGGTGATGGATGAGCTTGATCAGGCACGCCCACTAAACATAAAGTGCCATCTCGTTTTAATAATGATGTGAATGCATCTAAATCGTGTGGAACGGCTACGGTATTTAATATAAAATCAAAACTCGCGATATGTTGCGCTATTTCTTCTGGGTTTGTCGAGATGACAACTTCATCGGCTCCTAGACGTTTAGCATCTTGTACTTTGCTAGGTGAGGTGGTAAATAACACAACATAAGCGCCCATTGCATGGGCTAGTTTAATGCCCATGTGTCCTAGACCACCTAAGCCCACTACGCCGACTTTATCGCCTTTTCCTACTTTCCAATGTCTTAAGGGTGAGTAAGTGGTAATGCCTGCACAGAGTAATGGCGCCGCAGCCGCTAAATCTAGTTTGTCTGATATGCGTAATACAAAGTCTTGGTTAACTACGATTTGTTTAGAATAACCACCGTAATGACTACCACCAGATATTTTATCTGGACTGTTATAGGTAAATTCTGCGCTATTACAGTATTGTTGTAAGTCTTCATGGCAGTCTGGGCAAACGCCACATGAGCCAACCATACAACCCACGCCGACATTGTCACCCACTTTAAAACCTTTTACTTCGGCGCCAATTTTTGTGACTTTGCCGACAATCTCGTGGCCGGGTACCATAGGAAAGCTAGAGTTGCCCCATTCATTACGCACTTGGTGTATGTCTGAATGACACACGCCACAGTATAGAATTTCAATTTGGACATCGGTAGCCAGTGGTTCGCGTCTTTCAAAACTGAAAGGCTCTAAAGATGTGTTGTGGTTATGAGCGGCATAACCTAATGTTTGTGACATGGTAAGTTCCTTTTAGTTATTTAATTTCAATGTGTATTTCATTGCGGCGTAAGAACGGTAAAGTCCATGGTGGATCATAAGCAGCGGATTGTGCAGGATTTACTAGCATGTATTTGTGTTCAGTTAGCCAAGATTCTAATTCAGTGGATTTTTCTTTAATACTCCGTTCAGAAAGACCGCCGGTATAAATCAGTACAGCCAGTTTTTTACTGGGCATTTCTGCTAGCTTAATGGCTGGGTCAACTGGAATGGGGGCGGTTGCTAATGTATAACTATTTGGTAACACAAAAGCCATATACCATTTATCACCCGTTTGTTGCTGTAACACAGGTGCTGTCATTGCTATTTGTTCGGTTGTTTGTTTTTCTTGAATAACAGGTGTGGTCATGCTTATTTGTTGTTGGCTTTGGTTTTTACCAAAGATATATCCTGCTAAGCGTCTAAAACCTTGGTTACCACTGCTATGATAATCACCCGTTATTTCAGTTTGGGCAACGAGAATGGGTGGGTATTGTCTAATTTGAATATTGCCATAATCTTGCAATACTAGATAATTGGGCTCTTCTGCGGTTCTTATGCCAACTAAACTACAGCCTGATAGTATGATAGTAGTTAATAGACTTATTAGTTTTTTCATTTTTGAGCGTCATCCTTCTAGAAGCAATTGATAGTTCTTACCAGCTGAATTCATATCATAAATTCATCTAAAAACAACAAATTTAGAATGTAAACGTATACGCAAGATTATCAATGATTTTCAGTTTTAATGTAACAGTTTGTTACGTTTGTATGAGGATACTGACTATGCTTAGTTCAGTAGGATAGAAAGTGAGTGGATTGGGGGTAGGAGGGCGACTTAGTGGTCGCCCCAAAACATTATAATTAGCGTCTGCCGCCTTTAGTTGCGGCTTCTTCAAATTTAACTTTTAAAGGTTTACCGCAATATAAGTTGCCGTCAAGTGCGGCTATTGCAGCTCTGGCTTCGTGGCCTTCCATGCCAACAAAACCAAATCCTCGACATTTTCCGCTGAAAATATCTGCTACAAGTTGAATGGAGCGGACTTTACCATATTCTGAAAATAGCTCTTCTACAGAAGATTCAGTGGCGTCGCTAGGTAAGTTTCCTACAAAAAGTCGTTTCAAAAGACATATCCTAAATAATGGGGAGAGGAGAGGGGTCGGGTTATCCGACTATGCCCCAACGCTAATTTTTATTATTGGCGTTGGGTATGAGAAAGCAAATGAATTATGCTGTCGTTACGTTTGAGGCTTGTGGGCCTTTTGCGCCTGATTCTACGTCGTATTTAACAGCTTGACCTTCAGCTAAGGTACGGAAACCACCGTCACTAGCAATTGCAGAAAAATGTACAAATACATCTGCACTACCATCACTTGGAGAAATAAAACCGAATCCTTTAGATTCGTTAAACCATTTAACAGTACCTGTTGCCATGTTGCATCCTCAATAAATTGGATTAAAAAATTTTTATTGCAAATCAGACCGGGCACAAATAGGAAAATAACGAATGGAATTTCTGAGAAGTGCTGATTAACATGCAAAACTTATTAGACAAGTTTGCATTTTTGGCAAGACTATCGACTAACAACGTACATTATAGTGGCATATCACTTGCATAGCCAACTATTTCCAAATACTGACGATATTAGTAAAGTCATCAGTCCAAGGTTTCATATCAAAATATAAAGGCATTTTTTCCCAGTTACCTAATTGACTTAAACTAAGTGGCGATAAGGTCTCTGGATTTTTTGCCATAACTACCCAGTCTGTCGCAACGACTAGAGGAGGTGGATTCTGTGGTTTGTACTCTTGAATAAGTGCTGCAAGGTGCGTTTGTTCTGCATGGATTGATAGAACTTTTTTTAAGGCTAAATGCCGATTAGTAATATGGAATGCTAATATACCGTTGGGTTTTAACTTTTTAAAGTAAATATCTAACGCTTCTTTGGTGATTAAATGGGTGGGCACAGAGTCTGAACTAAAGGCATCCATGATTAGTAAATCAAAGTGCCCATC
>CAIVAH010000247.1 GCA_903903765.1 uncultured Methylococcaceae bacterium | reverse complement strand
CTTCTGAGTCTACAATTGAAGCGTTGTTAAGTGCGTTGGAAGATGAGTCAGAAGAAGTGCGCTTAACCGCCTTATCTACACTTGAAAATTATATTTTGCAAGCAGAAGCCAATTCAGAGACTTCTGCTACAGAATCAACAGTCAGTTCACAAAAAGCAACTGCGCTTAAGTTTCAATTAGAAACTAAAGCGTTAAGCCCTAATGTGTCAGAGACCATAAAACAAGCGATCCACGAGTATGTCTCATTAATCTAATAACGCTAGATTTCTTACTGCGCCACGGTCAGCACTGGTAGCTAACATGGCATAAGCCTTAAGTGCTGCAGAAACTTTGCGGGGACGCGCATTTGCCGGTTTCCAGCCTAATTGATCTTGTTCTGCACGACGCGCATCCAATTCAGTATCACTGAGTAATACGTCGATACTGCGATTGGGGATATCAATACGAATAATATCACCATTTTGTACTAAGCCTATATTGCCACCTGCCGCTGCTTCTGGCGAACAGTGTCCAATAGATAAGCCAGATGTGCCACCAGAGAAACGTCCATCGGTTAATAAGGCACAAGCTTTGCCTAAGCCTTTTGATTTTATGTAACTGGTAGGGTAGAGCATCTCTTGCATTCCGGGACCACCTTTAGGGCCCTCGTAACGGACTACGACTACGTCACCGGCTTTAACTTTATCACCTAAAATATTTTCTACGGCTTCGTCTTGGCTTTCAACGACATGTGCTGGACCTTCAAATATCAGCAAACTATCATCTACACCTGCTGTTTTTACCACACAGCCATCTAGGGCAATGTTACCGTATAAAACCGCTAAGCCACCTTCTAGACTAAATGCGTGTTCTAAAGAGCGAATACAGCCTGCGGCGCGATCTATATCTAAACTGGGCCAGCGAGTGTTTTGACTAAAGGCAACTTGTGAAGGAATGCCCGCAGGGCCTGCCATGTAAAAGTGTTTTACTGCATCACTAGGGTTACGCGCGATATCCCATAAATCTAAAGCCTCTTTCATGGTTTTAGCGTGGACAGTGGGTACATCGGTATGTAATTTTCCAGCGCGATCAAGTTCACCTAAGATTGCCATAATGCCACCCGCACGATGTACGTCTTCGATGTGATATTTATTGGTATTTGGGGCCACTTTACATAATTGTGGGACGATTTTAGACATGCGGTCGATATCTGCCATTGTAAAGTCTATTTCAGCTTCTTGTGCGATAGCTAACAAGTGAAGAATGGTATTAGTAGAACCCCCCATTGAAATATCCAGTGCTATTGCATTTTCAAAGCCTTTAAAGCCAATAGAGCGGGGCAGTACTGAGTCGTCGTCTTGTTCGTAGTATTGTTTAGCCAGCGCAACAATACGATGACCTGCTTGTTTAAATAATTGTTCTCGGTCTGCATGAGTGGCTAAAACAGTACCGTTGCCAGGTAACGATAAGCCAAAAGCCTCGGTTAAACAATTCATGGAGTTAGCCGTAAACATGCCTGAACATGAACCACAAGTAGGGCAAGCGGAGCGTTCAACTGCGGCTAAATCACTGTCTGAGACTTTACTATCTGCGGCCATCACCATGGCATCAATTAAATCTAATTTTTTGGTTTCTAAGACGTTAGTTGTTGGATTAGCCAAGCTGACTTTGCCAGCTTCCATAGGGCCTCCAGATACAAAAATAACCGGAATGTTTAAGCGCATTGCAGCCATTAACATACCCGGAGTGATCTTGTCACAATTCGAAATACACACTAATGCATCTGCACAATGCGCGTTGACCATGTATTCTACGGAGTCTGCAATAATGTCACGACTCGGTAAGGAGTACAACATGCCATCATGGCCCATCGCAATGCCGTCATCTACCGCTATTGTATTGAATTCTTTAGCCACGCCACCAGCGGCTTCAATTTCTCTAGCGACTAATTGACCTAAGTCTTTTAAATGCACATGGCCAGGTACAAATTGGGTGAATGAATTTGCAATTGCAATAATCGGTTTGCTGAAGTCGTCATCCTTCATGCCCGTAGCACGCCATAATGAACGTGCTCCTGCCATATTACGGCCAGCGGTTGAAGTTTTTGATCGGTAAACAGGCATAATGAATGACTCCTAAAATTGTTGAATTTAAAATTCATGGGAATTTTGATTATTATATACGAACGTGGAGTTTGTTAATACTTCGTATAATGTATATTATGTTAAATTGATTATCTCACAGTAATTTACATTATTTATTTACAGATAGTAACAACTGGGTTCTTAGGATTAGACTTTTGATCTTAAAACTAAAGCGGCATCGTGAATAGCTTCAGATAAAGTGGGTCGCGCATGTATGGTCCGAGCTAAATCTTCACTGCTAGCAGAAAACTCTAACGCAAGCACGGCCTCGGCAATGAGTTCTGAGGCATTCGTACCGATGATATGTATGCCTAAAATTTTGTCTGAGTAAGAATGGGCAATAATTTTTACAAAGCCATCTCTTTTATTAGTGGCTAATGCACGAATATTTATATTGATTGGATAAACGCCAACATTAATAGGTTCACCTGTCGCCCGTAATGATTGCTCAG
>CAIVAH010000246.1 GCA_903903765.1 uncultured Methylococcaceae bacterium | reverse complement strand
ATGGTGAAGGAGGACATCACTAATGGAAAATTACATTAGTTTATTTGTTAAAGCGGTTTTTATTGAAAACTTAGCATTATCCTTCTTCTTGGGGATGTGTACGTTTATCGCGGTATCAAAAAAAATATCAACGGCAATGGGTTTAGGTATTGCGGTAATGGTGGTACAAGCTATTACAGTTCCGGCTAACAATATTGTTTACCATGCTTTACTAAAAGAAGATGCTTTATCATGGATTGGCATTACTGGCGTTGATTTAAGCTTTTTAGCCTTACTAAGCTGCATCGGTATGATTGCTGCTTTGGTACAAATATTGGAAATGATTTTAGATAAATTTTTCCCTGCTTTGTATCATGCCTTAGGGGTGTTTTTACCGCTGATCACAGTAAACTGCGCTATTTTAGGCGGTAGTTTATTTATGATTGAACGTGATTATAATTTTGGCGAAAGTGTGACTTACGGTGTAGGTAGTGGTCTAGGTTGGGCCTTAGCTATTACGGTAATGGCCGGTGTACGTGAGAAACTCAAATACAGTGATATTCCAGCTGGATTACAAGGCTTGGGCATAACATTTATTACTGCGGGTCTGATGTCTCTTGGCTTCATGGCTTTCTCTGGAATCCAACTTTAAGAAGGTAGTGTAATGCTGGAAATTCTATTAGGGATTATCATTTTCACGGCTTTTGTTATTGCATTAGTATTTGTAATTATTGGTGCAAAAAGCAAATTGGTTGCTGAAGGTGATGTTGAAATCCTGATTAATAATGAAAAGAAAATTAATGTACCGGTAGGTTCTAAACTTTTAACAGCATTAGCTGAGAGCGGTTTATTTGTATCATCAGCGTGTGGTGGTGGTGGAACTTGCGGTCAATGTAAAGTAAAAATTCATTCAGGTGGTGGCGAAATTTTGCCGACTGAATTAAGTCATATTACTAAGCGTGAAGCAGCGCATGGTGAGCGTCTATCTTGCCAAGTGTCTGTTAAACATAACATGAACATTGAAGTTGAAGACGATGTGTTCGGTGTTAAAAAATGGGAATGTACCGTTAAGTCTAATCATAACGTAGCGACCTTTATTAAAGAATTAGTACTTGATCTACCTCCGGGTGAAGAAATTAACTACCGTGCCGGTGGTTATATTCAGATTGAATGTCCTGAGCACGTTGCAAAGTACAGTGACTTTAATGTTGAAGAACGTTTCCATGAAGATTGGAATAAATTTAACCTATGGCGCTATGTGTCATCAGTTAAAGAACCTGCTTTGCGTGCATACTCAATGGCAAGTTATCCTGAAGAAAAAGAAATTATGCTTAACGTACGTATCGCGACACCTCCTCCAGGTGCGCCAGATACCGTACCACCCGGTATTATGTCTTCGTTTATCTTTAACCTAAAACCAGGTGATAAATGTATCGTTTCTGGTCCTTATGGTGAATTCTACGCAAAAGAAACAGAAGCTGAGATGGTGTTTGTGGGCGGTGGTGCGGGTATGGCGCCAATGCGTTCACATATCTTTGATCAGTTACGTAGATTAAAATCAAAACGTAAAATGACCTTCTGGTATGGTGCTCGTAGTAAACGCGAAATGTTCTATGTAGAAGATTTTGATATGTTAGCTAAAGAGAACGATAACTTTGAATGGCATGTAGCGTTATCAGATCCATTACCTGATGATAATTGGGACGGTTATAAAGGCTTCATTCATAATGTCTTGTTTGAAGAGTTTATTAAAAACCATCCTGCGCCAGAGGATTGCGAGTTCTATATGTGTGGACCTCCAATTATGAACACCTCTGTGATCAACATGTTGTTAGCAAATGGTGTAGAACCAGAAAACATCATGTTAGATGATTTCGGCGGTTAGTTTATAAAAGCAGGATCTATTTACTCTTCACAACTCGCTAGGGTTTGTGAAGAGTAAACAAAAAATGGAACGAGGTTTGGCTAGTCCAAAGCCTCGTTTTTTTATTTTAGAAATACAGGTGATAACATGTCTTTATTCTTAGTAACTTTTGTAGTGATGTTAGTTGTAGTTTTTATAATGGCCATCGGGGTTATGTTTGGCAGACGCGCCATTAAAGGTTCGTGTGGTGGCGGCATGAGTAAAGCCGAGTGTGTTTGTGTGGAGAAGTGTGATAAAAGAAAAAAACTTGATGCGGAAGCTCAATTAAATCAAGGTTAATAGGCATACGCTGCTGATAGTGTTCAGGGTTTTACAATTATTATGAAAACCTACTATTGGCATGATTACGAAACCTTCGGTATTGATCCGCAAACTGATCGACCAGCTCAGTTTGCTGGCGTAAGAACCGACGAAGATTTTAATATTATTGATGATCCGCTGGTTATTTACTGTAAACCCAGCGCCGATTATCTGCCTAATCCAGACGCTTGTCTTATTACGGGCATTACTCCACAACTAGCGCTTCAAAAAGGGGTCTGTGAAGCGGAGTTTATCGCTCAGATTCATGCTCAAATAGCACAACCCAATACCTGTACAGTCGGTTATAACAATATTCGCTTTGACGATGAGGTTACTCGAAATTGTTTATATCGGAATTTTTATGATCCTTATGCACGAGAATGGCAGAATGGTAATTCGCGCTGGGATTTAATTGATGTGGTACGAGCCGCTAGGGCATTACGACCAGACGGTATAGTGTGGCCATTTGATGCAGATGGAGTGGCCAATAATCGGCTTGATCAATTAACCATCGCCAATAATATCGTTCATGAAGCAGCACACGATGCCTTATCAGATGTTATTGCTACGATTGCGCTTGCAAAATTAATTAACACGGCACAGCCCAGATTATTTCAATATTTAATAAGCCATCGTGTTAAATCTAAGCTTAACGAGTTACTTTGTGTAGGACATTTTACGCCAAGTGTCCATGTTTCTGGGATGTACTCTACAAAAAATAACTCTTTGGCTATTGTGGTACCTATTTGTCAACACCCTACCAATAATAACGGGGTGATTGTCTATGATTTATCCGTTGATCCTGAACCCTTATTAAGTCTAACGGTTGAGGAGATTAAAACCCGTATCTTTACCGCAAGCGCTGAACTGCCTGAGGGAGTTGCAAGAATTCCTTTAAAAACAGTACATCTTAATAAATGTCCCGTATTAGCCCCTATTTCTGTTATTAGACCTCAAGACGCTGAACGCTTGCAGCTTGATTTAGCGGTGTGCAAAGTAAACTGCCAGGCAATTTCAGCTGCTCAGGATTTAACTAAAAAAGTTGCAGCCGTTTTTAGTGCGCGTGATTATGCAGAAGTGCCCATGGATCCTGATAGGGCAATTTATTCTGGAGGTTTTTTTAATGATGTTGATAAACAAAAATTTGCCTTAATCAGAGATTGTGCATCAGAAAAATTACCACATTTAGCTTTAAACTTTAGTGAACCCCGTTTAACGGAAATGTACTTTAGATACAAGGGTAGAAATTATCCTGACAGTTTAAATGCAACCGAACAACTGCGTTGGAAACAATTCTGCAAACAGAGGTTAATGGGCCAAAATACCGAGGGAGTAGTCCCTATCGATGCTTATAGAGCAAAACTGACTGAATTAAGCACACAAGAAGGAACTCCAGTAGCGCTTATTAATGCCTTGCAGGCTTATGCTGATTCACTATGCGCCCCTCATACCCAATAAAATGACCCTAGTTGGTTTTCATTAAGCCATCTAACGTTAAACCACAACTGGGTACAAAATGCGCCATAAAAAAGATAACTTCCGGTTGGGTGGATTCACTAATACTTAATGCAATTTGTTCCGCAGCATTAACAAACTCGGTATTACCCGCTTTTAATTCAGCTTGGCACTTTAAATAAGCAGAGATTTTATCAGCCGCTTTTATAATTTCTAGATGGGCGGTGGGTATTTTATTATGTTGTATGAGGTCAGCAAAATCAGTGCGTAACGCATCGGGGAGTAAGGCTAATAATTCAAGCTCGGCTTGTTGCTCAATTTGTTTATAAGCGCGGCTGATTTCAGGCGAATGGTATTTGATAGGTGTCGGTAAATCACCCGTAATAACTTCGGTAATATCATGATAAAGGGCTGCCGTAGCCACCGCATTTGCATCTACTTGTCCTGCGTAATATTGGTTTTTTATCAGCGCGATAGTATGAGCAATAACGGCCACTTCCCAACTGTGTTCCATGACATTTTCTTCATGGGCATTACGTTTTAAACCCCAGCGTTTAATCCATCGTAACCGAGATAAATACGCATAAAAACTACTTGAAATAGATTCGTTTGTCATGATAAAGAGTATCCTGCGTTACAATAGCGGTTTAAAACCTCTCTATGTTAAATCAATGCATTGATTAAAGACAATAGCAGCGCAGTAACATTCACTTCATATATATATTTAGCTATGCTTATTCAGTGGTACCCCGGTCATATGCACAAGGCCAGCAAAGAAATTAAACAAACTTTGCACCAAATAGATGTCGTTATTGAAGTTCTGGATGCGCGTATACCGTTCAGTAGTCAAAATCCTATGTTATCAAAATTACGCGGGGATAAACCATGCATAAAGGTACTCAGTAAAAGTGACTTAGCCGATCCTGACATCACGCAACAATGGCAGGCTTATTTGGAGCGAGAGCAGGGTGTTAAAACCATAGCGATTACCAATGAGCAACCTGAGAAGATTCGCAATTTAACGGATTTATGCCATAAGATGTTGCCAGATAAGTCGGGTACAGATCGGTTGATCAATACCTTAATCGTCGGTATCCCTAATGTGGGTAAATCGACCCTCATTAATATATTAGCCGGGCGGATGATTGCTAAAACGGGTAATGAGCCGGCTATTACTAAAATGCAACAACGTATCGCCATTGGCAATGGTATTGTCTTAATGGATACACCGGGAGTTTTGTGGCCTAATGTAGAAAATAAAAATAGCGGTTATCGTTTAGCAACTACCGGAGCCATTAAAGACACTGCGATTGATCATGAACAAATCGCCGACTTTGCGGCTGAATATTTATTAAATCATTATCCAGAATTAGTAACAGCCCGATATCAATTAAGCACCTTACCTAGTTCCTCATCAGCCTTGTTAGATGCCATTGGTAAAAGTCGTGGGTGTTTAAAGTCAGGGGGTATTATTGATAGAGACAGGGTGTCTAAAATACTCTTGGCAGAATTACGTGCTGGCACCATAGGGCGGTTAAGTTTTGAAACACCGCAGATGATGGAAACAGAGTTGGCTGAATTGCTTATTATTCAAGCAGAAAAAGCAGCGCAGAAAGAGGCTCGTAAATTAAAAAATAAACGCTAAGTTTAATAGCTTAAATAAAAAGTAACTAATGTATTTAAATTGTTGTATATTTTATTAACGCAATAAACGGGTAACATATGCTAAAACTAAGATATTACCTTTAGAAACTAGAGTTACTTATGAATTGTAAACTTCAATGATTTTTTCTTTTAAAATATTCCTGTCCCATAGAATTATTGAATTAGATTGGGCAAGTT
>CAIVAH010000245.1 GCA_903903765.1 uncultured Methylococcaceae bacterium | reverse complement strand
TTGATCGCTCTTGGTATAATCGAGGGGGTGTGGAAAAGGTAATGGGATTCTGCTCAGATCAAGAGTATCTGCAATTCATGAAAGATTGCCCAGAATTTGAAAATTTACTGATTCGATCAGGCATTATTTTAATCAAATATTGGTTTTCAGTTAGTGATGCTGTTCAAGAAAGCCGATTTCAAGAGAGAGCAAAAGATCCAATCAAGCGCTGGAAATTAAGTCCAATGGATATAAAGGCTCGTGATTTATGGGTTGAATACTCTAAAGCTAAAGATTATATGTTTGAAATGACTAGTACCAAAATAAGTCCTTGGTATGTAGTGAATGCAGATAATAAGAAATCTGCTCGACTGAATTGCATACATCACCTCTTAAATCAGGTTCCATATGAAGAAATAAAAACTCATCCATTTACCCTTCCAGAGAGAAGGAGTCAGCCTAGTAATTACGTTCGCCCATCCATGGATACACAGAATTTCGTACCTAATATATATTAATTCCAATAAACACTAGGAGCTTGATTCGTGAGCATTTAAACCAGTTGGTTTCTACAATCAAAATCAGCTCAATTCTTATCTACCCAGTTTAAGCTCTCGATAACCATTTAAATATATAAATAGGCGAACAAAACATTTGATATGTTAATCTCAGCAAATTTAAAATTATTTGTACGTGCCACAAATCTTTTTGCATTGCGCTCATACTGAAAAAATGAGGAAATATAAAGGACTGCTTATTATGACAAAGGGAAGTTTTTTAATTACCTTTAGTTTAGCAATGACGACTGCTCTTTGCTTAATGGGGAATCAAGATTTACTTTTAAATGCATATGGCTATCCTTTTCTTTTATTATCAAAGCTAGTAATGCTCTGGTCAGCCACGCTCGCATCCCTTGCAATTCTTACGGTTATTCGAGCACATTCTTTAGAATTTTTATTTGGCGGACTTGATAATGCGGTAATAATTCACCGCAAACTTGGTATTGTGGCAATTGGAATGATGCTTGCTCATGTGGTTCTACTAAGCCTTGATGCCTACACAAATGGAAGATCAGTTGCTGAGCTTTTAGTTCCTTTTTGGTCATCTAATACCAGATCAGCAGATATTCTTGTTTTCTATTTCATTCTATTGCTAGGTATTTTGGCCTATAACAAAAAGATGCGCTATGAGCCATGGCTAAGATTTCATCGCACAATAGGTATTCTTTTCCTAATTGGCACATTCCATGCGTCAATTGAACCAGGGACCATTAACAGTTATGAGCCACTTAGAACTTGGATAGTTTTTTTGTTATTTATAGGACTGTTTTCTTGGGGTTATCGCATATATTTCTTTAGAAAATTCGGACCTTGTTTTAAGTATAAATTATTAAGCATTGAGCAACGTAATGATAAGATTATTGATTTGATAATGGATCCAATTGAAAGACGGATGATGTATATTCCAGGGAATTTTGTTTTCATTGCTATCCCTGAATTTAACGATAAGAAAAACGAGCTTCACCCCTTTAGTATTTCATCAAGCCCCACAGAACGAAAGCTGAGGCTGTCAATTAATCAAGTTGGCGATTTCACAAAACAGCTATCATCCCTTATTGAAAAAGTAGATCAAGGATCGGGCAGTGTTGTAGATGTATATGGGCCATTTGGAAGCTTTACACTTCACCGATTTGCACCATATCGACGAATGGTTTGGATTGGAGCCGGAATCGGCATTACTCCTTTTTTAAGCATGCTTAGGTTCGAAATAAGCAATGAAGATTTTAGAAGAATTTGGCTGTATTACGTTGTTAAAACTAAAGATGACGCTGTTTATGATAAAGAAATTAGCGAGCATTATTTACAAACAAATTCATATATTGACTATAAATTATGGACGTCCAAATCCGAAGGTAGGTTGACGGCAAGGAAAGTTGTTGATGAAGTCGAGTTAGAAGACTACGCGGTCATGCTATGCGGAACAAAAGCTTTTGTTGAAGATATGCGTAAACAATTCACAGCGCTTGGATTTTCTTCAGAACGTATTATTATTGAAGAGCTTCAATTCCGTAGTGTGTAATTTATTGAGCCTCTGATCACTTGCTCAGCTCATATATCCTAGTAAGTCAGTTTGATGTGCGATAACTTTCCAAGAATCATTCTTTTTGCAAAAAACTGTAGATGATCGTATAGAAACGGTTTCTGCTTTTCCATTTACTTCATTTTCACCAACTTCAATACAGCTAATTAATGCCATATCAGTGCCGATTACAGTATGCAATTGCTTTGGATTCACTCGCCCTCCGAGCTTAAGCGCCGCAACTGAATTCCACATCTGCTCGATATTGCTCCAACCAATTAAATAGAGACCATCAGGACCCATATAGGTGGCGTCATCGGTATGAGACCATGCATCCTTCATTGGCTGACCATTACCTGTGAATAATATATTTAGGGCGCTATAAAAATTATTGGTTGCCATTGATATGGCTTGCTTATTCGACATTATCATAATCTCTTAAATAATTAATGTGTGGACGATGGTTTAGTCTAAAAGGTAATTGATTCACAACCATAATTTAATCTAAATTATGGTTGTTTGTGTTAACTTTAATTAGTTCTGTTCTCATACAATCATCTCGTAACGCGACGATTTTCAAACAGTGCACAGTCAGTATTCGTGGTGAATGCCCATTTTGATGTTTAGCATGTTGAAAAAACTCTCGCTTATTGCGAGTTGCAGATTACATTTTTTCTAAACGTATAGTCGCTTACTTTCTAGATGTTAAGTTTTCCTATCGTTTTGTCGTATACAATCGCGCCAAGTATGCCGCCAATTATAGGGCCGATTATGGGTATTATGAATACCAAGGTGCCATCAGTCAGCCCGTTATTTTTGAAACCAAGAATAACTGTCATTAGTCTCGGTCCAAAGTCTCGTGCGGGATTGATGGCATAGCCAAAGATTCCACCAAAACTCATTCCAATTACAATAACCACAAGCCCAATAATAATTGGAATTAAATGGTCCGCTTTTACTTTTTTAAAATGATCAATCGAACATAGAATTAAGAAGAGCAATATAAATGTTCCAAGTATTTGGTCAAACAGCCCAAAGATTAATTGTCCTCGCTCGGCAGGAAATGTGGTGAAGATGCCAGCAGTTTTCTCTAGTCCTGGATCCATTTTAATTATCTGGTTATAGTAGTCTATGAAAACAACCAGGGAAGCGAGAAAGGCACCTAAGATTTGAGCCATTACATAATGAGGTACTTTATGCCAAGGAAATCGATTTGTAGCTGCTAATGCAACACTAACTGCAGGATTTAGATGGGCCCCGGAATAATTGCCAACCAAGATCCCAAAAATAACAGCGAAACCCCATGCCCAAGTGATGGATTCGAAGTTACCTTTGCTGCCCTCGAATACAACAGCCATAGCAACAACCCCCAAACCCAATAGCATCATTGTAAAGGTTCCGGCTAATTCACTAAAAAACTCTTTATATGTATCTTTCATTGACTGGTCTCCAATAATTCAAAGAACTTAAAATTTCATGCAAGCGGCAACTGCTTTTTTCCAGCCTTCATATAACCCATCGGATTCTGTTTTATTCATCCTTGGCGACCACATTGCCCTCGATTGCCAATGCTTAGCAATGTCTTGTTTTGAATTCCAAAAACCAACTGCCAGGCCAGCTAGATAGGCTGCACCCAATGCTGTCGTTTCATGACTCTCCGGGCAGATAACAGGGACTCCAAGAATATCAGACTGAAATTGCATTAAAAATGAGTTCCCTGTAGCCCCACCGTCAGCCTTAAGAATTTTGAGTGGCACACCGCTATCTTTTTCCATGGACAATAAAATATCTTTAGTTTGGTAAGCCATTGATTCAACCGTCGCCCTAATGAAATGCTCTTTTTTTGTTCCGCGCGTCAATCCGAAAATTGCTCCACGAGCATCAGGGCTCCAATAGGGTGCCCCAAGACCAACAAATGCTGGAACCATATAGACGCCGTCTGTCGAATCAACATTTAGACAGTATTGTTCGGTCTCTTTGGCGTCATTGATTAATAATAGACCGTCTCTTAACCATTGGATTGATGAGCCAGCGACAAATACTGCGCCTTCAAGCGCATATTCAACTTTTCCGTTAATACCCCAAGCGATTGTTGTTAACAGGCCTGCCTTAGATTTAATTATTTTCTCCCCTGTGTTCATTAGCAGAAAACAACCTGTTCCGTAGGTATTCTTGGCTTCCCCCTCTTCAAAGCATGCCTGTCCAAATAGAGCGGCTTGTTGGTCGCCAATGGCAGAAGATATTGGTATCTCAGCACCATTAAATAACTCTTTTTTTGATATCCCATAAATTTCACTGGAGCTCTTAACTTCTGGAAGCATCGCCGCGGGAATATTTAGAATGTCTAATAATTCTTTGTCCCAGGTTAGATCGTGAATATTGTATATAAGTGTTCTAGATGCATTTGAATAGTCAGTGACATGAACATTGCCCTTACTTAAATTCCAAATCAACCATGTGTCGATTGTCCCAAATAAGAGGTCACCCTTTTCTGCAAGTGCTTGGGCCCCATCAACATGGTCTAAGATCCAGCGAATCTTTGTAGCAGAAAAATATGCATCTATCATTAATCCTGTTTTGGCTTGAAATTTAGCATCATGCCCTTGCTTGATAAGGTCTTTACAGATATCGATGGTTTGTTTGGATTGCCAGCAAATTGAGTTATAAATAGGTAGTCCAGTGTGTTTGTTCCAAACAACGGCGGATTCACGCATATTTGTTATACCAATAGCTGCAATGGAATTAGTGTCAATCTTATTCGTATCCAATAACTCTTTGATTGTCCACTTTACAGTAGAGAGTATTTCAAGGGCATCATGTTCAACCCAGCCTGGTTTTGGAAAGTGCTGTGTAAATTCTTTTTGAGCTACCCCTGCTGATATCCCTTTATGATCGAACAGCATGCTTCTTGAGCTGGTAGTTCCTTGGTCTATCGCCATCACATATTTTTTATTAACCATTTAATATGCCTTATTAAATTAAAATTTAATTAATAAATATCC
>CAIVAH010000244.1 GCA_903903765.1 uncultured Methylococcaceae bacterium | reverse complement strand
TTTTTATCGCATTCTAAGGAATTATTAGAGATTATCTCCAAGTTCGTGCCAGTGCGATTGGACAAAAGACGAATTAAGCACTCATTTGCAAAAGCAGCCAATACTTATGATGGTGTTGCTGAGTTACAGCGTCAGGTGGGTCGAGAATTGTTAAGCTTGGTGGATATTAAACAATGTCAGGGTGTTTTATTAGACTTGGGCTGTGGTACTGGATTTTTAACATCTGAGATAGCTGCGGCGCTAAATCATCAGCATTTAATTGCCTTGGATATCGCCCATGCCATGTTAAAAACCACCCAGATAAAATTAGACTCTAGAGAGGCTATTAATTACGTCTGCGCAGATGCAGAGTTCTTACCTATTGTTTCTGATAGTGTTGATCACTTGTTTTCTAATTTAGCCCTGCAATGGTGTCATAACTTAACCGCTGTGTTTTGTGATATTAAGCGCGTTTTAAAAGCTGAAGGGCAATTAGTGTTTTCAACATTTGGTCCTAAAACTTTACAAGAATTAAAAATGGCGTGGGCAACGGTTGATCATTACAATCATGTAAACGATTTTTATAGTCAGGCAGATATTCAGCAGTTTTTGGAGCAAGCTGGATTTAAAGACATTAAAATCGTGAGCCATTCTTATGTGTCTACATACCCAAGTGTTAGATTTTTAATGCAAGAGTTAAAAGGGTTGGGTGCTCAACAGGTTTCAGGTCGCAATAAATCATTGACGTCTAAAACAGCGATGCAAAAAATGTTTTCTTCTTATGAAGATTTGCGGGTTAATAATAAAATTCCCGCTACTTTTGAAGTCATTAACGTTATTGCAAAGGTGTAATAAAGTATGAGTCTGGGGTATTTTATAACGGGGACTGATACTAATGCAGGTAAAACTTGGGCGACTATAGCTTTAATGCGTTATTTCAAAAAGCTAGGTAAAGTCGTGGTCGGTATGAAACCAGTGGCCGCGGGGTGTGAGTTAAATAATCGTAATGAAGATGCACTATTAATTCAAGCTAATGCATCTGTGCATGTGCCTTATGAATTAATAAATTCCTATGCTTACGAGCAGCCAGTATCTCCCCATATTGCGGGCATTAATAATCCTGTTGAGTTTAGTAAAATTATTGACTGCTATGCCGCACTAAAAGAAATGGCTGATGTCGTTATTGTTGAAGGGGCTGGTGGCTGGTATGCACCTTTAAATGCTCAGCAAGATATTAGTGATTTGGCCAAATCTTTGGGCTTGCCGGTTATTTTAGTAGTGGGTATAAAATTAGGGTGTATTAATCACGCTAAATTAACGTATCAGGCTATAAAGCAATCAGGATTAGTTTGTGCCGGCTGGTTAGCTGTGTGTGTGGATGCAGATATGTTAAATACGGGCGAAAATATTGATACCATTAAGCATTTACTATCAGCCCCGTTATTAGGTGTATTACCTCACACACCTAAAACTGATTTTGATTTATTAGCTGAGCAAATACATATTTAACCTAATAATCAGATAAGTTTTTTGGTGGTATTGCGGCTCTTAGGGCATTTAATACCGCGAGTACATCAATGATTTCTTGGGTGACTGCACCGGCGACTGGGCTTAGGTAACCTAAGCTAGCGAAGCCCATACCTATCAGACTTAAGATCATGCCGCCGACAGCGCTTTGCAAAGCAATTTTGCGCATTCTGGCACCGATATGAAACAACTCATCGACCTTTAAGAGTGAGCTATCCATAATCACAGCATCCGCTGATTCTCCCGTGATATCACTGTTTTGACCAAAGGCAATTCCAATAGTGGCAGCGGTTAAAGACGGGGCATCATTAATTCCATCTCCCAAATATACGGTTTTAGCGGCTTGAGTTTCTGCACGTACAATATCAAGTTTTTGCTCAGGACTTTGGCTAAAGTGTATGTGTTGAATACCTACTTGTTCTGCTAAAAATTTTACTTCAGATTCTTTATCCCCTGACACAATCATCACTTTTTCAAATAGATGGTTAGGTTGTAGGTGATTAATAAATGAAGAGCTATCAGATCTAACTTCATCTCTAAATTGCAAGGTACCGGCATACTGATGATTTATTAATACAATACACTCTAGTCCACCTGTTATGGGGGGAAGTGCTAAAGCGTCCATGGGGTGTAAATTGATAAATTGTTTACGACTGGTAATTTGGACATGTTTTCCTGAGACCTTGCCGGTTAGGCCATGGCCAGGCAGTTCTGCGATTTCACTAGCAGTTGTCAAGGTAAGTCCAGCTTTTTCGGTAGCTAATAAAATCGCGCTGGATAAAGGATGTTTTGAATAACGTTCTAAACTAGCAGTTAATAATAATAGTTCGGTTTCGTTTTGATTATCAGCACAAATAATAGAGGTTAACCAAGGTCTGCCATAGGTGAGGGTGCCTGTTTTATCAAAAATGGCAGTGCGACATTGGCCAATAGTTTCGAGTATTGCAGGGTTTTTAATGATAATCTCTCGGCGTGCGGCTAAAGAAATAGAACTGATAACGGTGACAGGAATGCCAATTAATAAAGGGCAGGGTGTGGCAATGACTAATACTGCCAAAAAGCGCATAACATCTGCACTAAACCACCACGCAGCTAAAGCAATAACTATAGCGATGGGGGTATATATAGCGCCTAATTGATCTCCCAAGCGTCTAATATTCGGACGATAATTTTCTGAAGATTTCATTACCTCCATGATTTTTGCATACCGGGAATCAATTGCAAGTTTGTCAGCTCTAATAGTTAAGGCGCTGTCGCCATTAATGGCACCTGACATAACAGAAGAACCTGTCGTTTTAGACATTTGATATGGTTCACCGGTTAAATAGGATTCGTCCATAGTGCCGGAGCCTTCAATAACAGTGCCATCTACCGGACATATTTCGTGGGGTAGAATTAATAGTTCGTCCCCGATACACACTTGTTCTGTACCAATGTCAGTTAAATTGTCTGCTGATTTTCGGTGCGCTACAGCGGGCATTCGTTTTGATAACGCTTCTAACACAGAAGATGCTTTGCGTATGGCGTATTGTTCTAAGGCCGCTCCACTAGAGATCATTAACACCACTATACTAGCGGCTAAATATTCATGTAATAGGACTGCAGTTAAAATTGATAATGCGGCTAATAAGTCCGCGCCCCAATCCCCTTTTGCTAGTTTGCTTAGAATATTAAAAACTAAAGGTAAACCACCCAATATTAAAATGATAAAGAGTGGTATTTGTTTGGTAGTGCCGGAAAAAATATAATTTCCGTTAAAGATTTGGCTATGTGGAGATGAAAAATCAGTGTTAATAATCAGGGTAAATACTTCTGGATTAATAGCGAGTAAATACGGTAGCGCTAGATAGCTAATAATCCCGATTAAGCTGATGACGGCAAGGCCGTTGTTAAAGTTGGCTATTTCAGGTTTATTAGCTAAGGCTGACATGTCGGTTTACTCGTTGACTATTTCATCTTCATTTTCGTCTTCAATTTGAGAGCTACCCTCAACTGACCAAAGTTTTTCTAATTGGTAAAATCCACGAGCTTGCGCGGTCATTGCATGTACGATAATATCAGCTAAGTCGAGTAGTACCCAATCTGAACCTAAGTCACCTTCTATACCTAACGGTTTAAAGCCTAATTCTTTGGCTTTTACTGCCACATAATCACATAGTGATTTCAGGTGGCGATCCGATGTACCGGTTACCACGATCATGTAGTCTGTAAAGCTGGTTTTTCCACGCACATCCAATGTAACAATATTGTGTCCTTTACGTTCATCCAAAACTTCTTGGACTGCTTTTAATAAATCTTCTACTTGCATTAAAATTCCTAGTGATATGATGAGATTATTATCTCAGGTAAAGCTGTTGTTGCCTAATATAGGTTAGCACCTTGTCGGGGAGTAAAAACCCCGGATTCTTATGTTCAGCAATCATGTTTCTGATAGCAGTTGCCGAAATATCGAGTTGTCTAACTGATTGAAAGTATAACTTACCCGCACTATTCTGTGCCAATTCAGTGTGTTCTTTAGCTAAATGCTTGTTAAAAAAAACACTTAGGCTTTGTGGTGTATAGTTAGGGCGGGTTAACACGACAATGTGAGCATAATCAAATAAAGCTTGCCATTGATGCCAGTGAGTTAGTTGATTAAACGCATCAGTACCGATAAACAATAATAAAGGTTGTGTGTCGATTTCATCACGTATTGATTTTAGGGTATCCACCATATAAGAAGGGCCTGAACGATTAAGCTCTCGGTCATCAATCTTTAAATCAGGCTGTTCATCAATAGCGAGCGTTAACATCTTTAAACGGTTTTCTGTACTGGCAGTTGGTTGATCTCGATGAGGGGGTTGCGCACTAAGCACTAATCGTAGTTCTGTTAACTCAAAGATTTCTTTAACTTCCAGTGCTGAACGTAGATGGCCGTAATGAACAGGATTAAACGTTCCGCCTAATATGCCAATCATTTACTGTCTGATATGGCCATCGCCTAACACGATATATTTTAAAGAGGTCAAGCCTGTTAAACCAACAGGGCCTCTAGCATGTAATTTGTCAGTACTGATTCCAATCTCTGCGCCCAAGCCATATTCAAAACCATCAGCAAACCGTGTAGAAGCATTAATCATCACTGAACTAGAATCGACTTCACGTAAAAAACGTCTTGCACGGGTGTAGTCTTCCGTAACAATGGCTTCGGTATGTGCAGAACTGTATTGGCTAATATGTTCTATAGCTTCATCTAAGCCATGCACTATTTTAATAGATAATATGGGTGCTAGATATTCAGTATGCCAATCTTCATCACTGGCTCTTATGGCTTGTGGTACCAATGAGCAGGTTTTTAAACAACCGCGTAACTCAACACCTTTAGTTAAGTAGATGTCAGTTAGTAGAGGTAGTATTTTAGCTGCAATGCCTTCTGCAATTAATAATGTTTCCATCGCATTGCACACACCGTACCGATGGGTTTTTGCATTGTCGGCAATCTTAACTGCTTTATCTAAATCGGCTTTGTCATCAATATAAACATGACAAATACCGTCTAAATGTTTAATAACAGGAATCGTGGCATCTTGAGAAATACGTGCAATTAAGCTTTTACCTCCACGCGGTACAATGACATCGACATAGTCTTTAAGGGTAATAAGCTCACCGACTGCTGCTCGGTCGGTAGTAGTAACAATTTGTACGGTTTCAATAGGTAAACCAGATGCGGCTAGGCCCTCTGAAATACAAGCTGCAATAGCTTGATTTGAATGAATAGCTTCAGAACCACCTCTTAAAATGCAGGCATTACCCGATTTAAGACATAAAGCGGCTGCATCTATGGTAACATTAGGTCGTGATTCATAAATTATACCAATCACACCTAAAGGGACGCGCATTTGTCCCACTTGAATGCCACTGGGTCTGTAGCTTAAATTACTAATTTCACCTACGGGATCTGTTAGTGCTGCAACTTGTTTCAAACCTTCAACCATTGCTACTACACTTTTAGCACTTATGGTTAAGCGGTCTAAAGAAGCAGCATCAAGACCATTTTGATTAGCAACTGCTAAATCTTTTTGATTTTCAGCTATTAGGATGGTTTGGTTTTGTTCGATAATCTCAGCTATTTTTAATAGGGCTAGATTTTTTTTACCTGATTCTGTTCTGCTGATTTCTTTTGCGGCTGTTCTGGCTTTAATTCCCAGATCTTGCATGTAAGTTTTAATATCCATTAGTAAGCCTGTTAAGTCGATTGATTGAAAATATTATATCTTACTTTAATGGGTAGGTTTTTATGATGGGAGTTAGATTCAACTTGAATTATATGTTGATAAAAATATAATTATAGCTTTTTATATTTCAATATATTAAGTATGGTTTTTCGTGTGATAGTTCACTAAATTG
>CAIVAH010000243.1 GCA_903903765.1 uncultured Methylococcaceae bacterium | reverse complement strand
TTTATGCCAGTAGGTACTTATGGCACGGTTAAGTCTTTAACGCCAGAAGATTTAACAGGTATAGGTGCGCAAATAATTTTAGGCAATACTTTTCATTTGATGTTGCGTCCAACAACGGCCGTTATTAAGGCGCATGGTGATCTACATGATTTTATGCATTGGGATAAGCCTATTTTGACTGATTCGGGTGGGTTTCAGGTCTTTAGTTTAGGGGCTTTAAGAAAGATTACCGAAGCCGGTGTGACTTTTAAATCCCCTTTAAATGGTGCTAAGATTTTTATGGGACCAGAAGAATCTATGCAAGTCCAGCGAGATTTAGGTTCTGATATTGTGATGATATTTGATGAGTGCACGCCTTATCCGGCAAGTGTTGATGAAGCCGCAGATTCAATGCGTTTATCGTTACGTTGGGCGGCGCGTAGTAAAGCGGCTCATGCTGATAATCCATCTGCCTTATTTGGAATTGTGCAGGGTGGTATGTATGAGCATTTGCGTAAAGAGTCTATCGATGGTTTGTTAGATATTGGCTTTGATGGTTATGCAATTGGTGGTTTGTCGGTAGGTGAGCCTAAAGACGAAATGATGGCCACTTTAGACGTTATCCATAGCAAGATGCCTGTTGATAAACCCAGATATTTGATGGGAGTCGGTACCCCAGAAGATTTGGTGGAAGCTGTGCGGCGCGGCATTGATATGTTCGATTGTGTTATGCCAACCCGGAACGCACGAAACGGCCATTTGTTTACCACCTTTGGTGTGGTAAAAATTAGAAATAGTCAATATGAGTTCGATACTAAACCTTTGGATGAATCTTGTGCATGTTATACCTGCCAGAATTATTCGCGGGCTTATTTAAGACATTTAGATCGTTGCCAAGAGATGTTAGGGGCAAGACTTAATACTATCCACAATCTGTATTACTATCTGAACCTTATGCAGGGTTTGCGTGATGCGATTGCTGAGAAACAGTTAGACGCTTTTGTTAAGGAATTCTATCAACAAAGAGATAAATCTGTGCCTTCTGTGGCATAATGACGAGATTTTTTTATTTATTATAATAACCGAGGATATTTATGAGTTTTTTTATTTCTGACGCATTAGCGGCAGCTCCAGCTGCTCAACAGCCCGGTATTGAGGGGATGTTATTTCCGTTAGGTATTTTAGCATTTTTCTACTTTCTATTCTTACGCCCACAAGCTAAACGTACTAAAGAAAAGAAACAAATGATTGCGGCAATCACTAAAGGTGTTGAAGTGGTCACTTCAGGTGGTATTTTAGGTAAAGTGGTTGATGTAGATGATAACTTCGTAAAGATTGAAGTGAGTGATAACGTTTTTATACAAGTTCAGAGACAAGGTATTGAAAGCATGATGCCTAAAGGTACTTATAAGGCAATTACTAAAAAAGTAGTTAAAGTTTAATTGGAATAAGACATGCAAAATCATTTCCCCGTTTGGAAAAATATATTAGTTCTACTTGTTTTTGGTATTGGGATTATTTACTCATTGCCCAATTTGTTCGGTGATGATCCATCGGTGCAGTTATCTTCAACGATAGCGACGGCTATTAGTCAAGAGCAAGCAAATCAAGTTGAAGCAGATATTAAAGCAATGGCAGTCCCTGCTAAAGCCTTTGAATATAAAGAGGGTAAAATTTTAGCGCGTTTTAACAATACAGATGATCAATTAAAGGTAGCTGACTTACTGCGCGAAAAAATGGGTAGTAATTACACTGTCGCATTAAATTTAGCTCCTACTACGCCTAGTTGGTTACGTGCGCTAGGTGCGCAAGCTATGTATTTAGGTTTGGATTTACGGGGTGGTGTGCATTTCTTATTAGAAGTTGATATGGATGCTGCGGTAAAGCAAGCTGAAGATCGATATATTGATGATGTCAGACTCGCTTTAAGAAATTCTAAGTTGCACTACCAAACAGTGGCTAAAGACAGTGGTTTTATTAAAGTGACTTTAAAGTCAACTGAAGATAAGTCAGCGGTATTAACTTTGTTAGATAAAGAGTTTCATAGCCTAGAAATCACTGAGCCAGATGCTCAAGAGCAAATTTGGTTAAAGTTCTCTGAAAAAGAAGCTCGTGAAATTAAGAAGTTTGCCGTTGCACAAAACATGACGACTTTAAGAAATCGAGTTAATGAATTGGGGGTTGCAGAGCCTGTGATTCAACAACAAGGTGAAAATCGTATTATGGTACAGTTACCCGGCGTACAAGACACAACTCGCGCTAAAGAGATTTTGGGTACTACGGCTACACTTGAGTATCGATTGGTTGATGTTGAGCATGATGTTCAACAGGCTGTTTCTGGTCATGTGCCAGTGGGTAGTCGTTTATATTACGATAGAACAGGTGCGCCTATTTTATTAGATCGTCGTGTTATTGTGACAGGTGATCAAATTGTAGATGCGGCTTCTGGTCAAGATCAAGATGGTAGACCCTCGGTTAATATTTCTTTGAATGGCGTGGGTGCCTCAAAAATGGCTAAAACTACACAAGTAAGTGTAGGTAAGCCTATGGCCGTGGTTTTTATTGAGTATAAAGTAGAAACTAAAACGGTTAATGGCGAAAAAGTGCGTCATAAAGAAAAAGTTGAAAAAGTGATTAATGTTGCCACTATTCAAGGTGTATTCAGTAAGCGCTTTCAAACTACAGGTTTAGATAGTCCTCAAGAAGCAAGAAACTTATCTTTATTATTAAGAGCGGGTGCTTTAGCAGCTCCTGTTGATATCGTTGAAGAACGCACTGTAGGGCCTAGTTTAGGTCAAGACAATATCAATCAAGGTATGCTGTCTTTTGTGGTGGGTTTTGCATTAGTTGTCTTGTTTATGGCAGTTTATTACAAGTTGTTCGGTATGATCGCTAATTTCGCACTAGCATTTAACGTGGTGATTGTGGTCGCAATATTGTCGATGCTACAAGCTACATTAACCTTACCAGGTATTGCCGGTATCATTTTAACCGTGGGTATGTCAGTTGACGCGAACGTGTTAATTTTTGAACGCGTTAAAGAAGAAATTAAAAATGGTATCTCGCCACAAGCAGCAATTTTCCTCGGTTACGATAAAGCCTTTGCCACTATTTTAGATTCGCATTTTACAAACTTGGTGGTAGCGGTTGTGTTGTTTGCTTTTGGTACAGGTTCTGTGAAAGGTTTCGCGGTCACCTTGATTATTGGTATCTTGTCTTCTATGTTCACTGCGATTACCGGCACTCGTATGGTCATCAATTGGATCTATGGTAGTCGTGCAAGAGTTGATAAGTTATCAATTTAACTATTATTTTAGAAGAATCTCTTATGAAGACAACAAATATAAATTTTATAGGTAACCGAAATATTGCCTTGATATTTTCGGGCATACTCATGGTTATTTCGATAGGTTCATTGGCTGTGCGTGGCTTGCAAATGGGTATCGATTTTACAGGGGGTACCTTAATTGAAGTGGGTTATCAAAAAGCCGCAGATTTAAATGTATTGCGTAACACTTTAGATACGCAAGGTTTTGATGATGCAACTGTGCAAAATTTTGGTACTACAAAAGATGTGTTAATTCGTTTAAAACCTCATGAGGGTGTAAGTAGTGCGGATTTGAGTACTAAAGTTTTAGAAGCTATTAATAAAACTACCGCTGAGCCAGCAAGTATTCGCCGTGTTGAATATGTTGGACCACAAGTGGGTGATGATTTAGCAGAAGATGGCTTCTTGGCTTTATTGTATTCAACTATCGCTATTTTGGTTTACATTGCATGGCGTTTTGAATGGAAATTCTCTACGGGTGCAATTTTGGCAACCGTGCATGATGTAGTGGTGACTTTGGGTTTGTTTTCTATTCTAGGTTTGGAATTTGATTTAACGGTATTAGCGGCTGTATTAGCTTTGATTGGTTATTCTTTAAACGATACCATCGTAGTTTATGATCGTATTCGTGAGAATTTTCGATTACTAAGAAATAAAACGACTGAAGAAGTGATGAATATTTCGGTTAATGTGACTTTAAGTCGTACTATAATGACTTCATTAACTGTTATTTTAGTATTAGTATCGTTGTTCTTTTTGGGTGGTGAGATTATTCATAACTTCTCAATCGTGCTACTTTTTGGGGTGTTTTTTGGTACTTATTCATCTATCTTTATTGCAAGTCCAATGGCATTAATGTTGGGTATTAGTGCAGAAGATTTAATGATACCTGTTAAAGAAGGTTCAGTGGTAGACGATAGACCTTAATTTTCGACGGTCTACAAGACTGGCATCATGAGGTATAATGCGCAGTTCAAATTTTTTATTTAATGTTACTTTGGAGTTTTAAATCACAATGGCTATAGAACGCACTTTTTCAATTATTAAACCTGATGCAGTTGCTAAAAATGTAATAGGACAAATTTACAGCCGTTTCGAAAGCAATGGTCTTCATATCGTTGCTGCAAAAATGTTACATTTAACTCAA
>CAIVAH010000242.1 GCA_903903765.1 uncultured Methylococcaceae bacterium | reverse complement strand
CGGTAATTTGACCTGTAAAAAACCGTCCGAAATGTTGAGCAGCTTCTATCACTGCGCGATATCCGGCAATATTTGCCATTGAACTGAGTGCATCGAGTTTTTGTGCTCGTGACATTCTAGGTACGCTATCCATAGCTAGAACGGTCACTTCTTTTTTGGCAAGATGGTCCATTAACTCTGGATTCTGAGCTGGCCATATAAAGCAGATTAAGGTCTTTGCATTGGGCATTAAATCGAGCTCAATTCCCTCTGGCGCGCGCACTTTTAAAATAATATCAGCGTTTTTCCAAAGTGTTTTAGCTGTTTTTACAATTTCAACGCCTACTGCACGATAAGCGTCATCGGAAATGTCTGCAGCCACACCCGCGCCGCTTTCAATGCTAACACTAAAGCCCAGTTTTATGATTTGTGCGGCGGCTTCAGGGGTGGTGGCGACACGTTTTTCGCCGTCGTGAATTTCTTTTGGGATACTAATCTTCATACATACACCATTTAGTAGTTATTTTACATAGGATGATATGGGTGATCAGCACGGCAAGTTATCTTTTCTATTTTTTATATGCTTTTTGAGACTGATTTTAGAGTCTGCAATGCCAATCGCTTGCTATTATGCCATTAAGTTCGTTTAAGGAAGTACAATTAAACACAAGGTACCTTTTTGTTTAAGTAAACTAGAAGTTACGCCTTGATTGAAGTTTGAGGTTTACCTAACCGCACTAGGCTTACAGGATGGTGAATTAGTGATTATTGCCACACTAAAACCGTGTGAAAGAACACTTGAAGCCTACGCAAGATGCTGGCAAATTGAAACATTATTTGCAGCTTTCAAAGGTCGCGGTTTTAAATTGGAAGATACACGCATTACTAATCGCTTGCGTTTGAAACGCTTACTTGCCATCATGTTGATTGATTTTTGTTGGGCGCATCGTAATGGAGAATGGCAACATGAAAACGTCAAGCCTATTAAAATTAAAAAACACCAACGGTTTTCAAAAAGTATTTTTAGCGTCGGATTAGATTTACTTCGTTCTTCTTTCATTCATGTCAATTGTAAGCGGTCATCGGTTTGATAGCGTAAATCGTATGACGGTGAAGATTTGTTCAATTAAGTTAAACCGTTAATAATTTTAATGGGCTTAATTGATCAATTGAATTAAGAGTGAGTGATGAGTCTTAGCATTTGCTTATGCTGCGTTAAATATGTGACAGTTTAATTATTACAAACGCTAAAAAATACGGGCGACGCACCGGCCTTTGGGCCAGTGCGTCGATTGCTTGTTTGTCATTGTTTTGGGTATTGTTCGCAATAATGATAGAATTTTTTAAACCTTGTCTTTCATATCCGGCGATGCCATGACCGCTTCAAGCCAGCACACAGCGATACTACACACCAAAGCGATATTGATTTCAAATGAAGATGTGCCTATCGAGATCTTGGCGAAGCATCACGTTGATAAAATTTGGTATCCCGCAATAAAATTAAATAAATGCCCACTACCGCTGTTTATGGGCAAAGTATCCGCAGGATTTCCATCGCCTGCTGATGATTACATTGAAAAGACGCTAGATTTAAACGAGTTGCTTGTTCAAAAGCCTGCCGCTACTTTTTTTGCGCGTGCGCAGGGAAATTCCATGACGGGTGCTGGAATTTTTCCGAATGATATTTTGGTCGTTGATCGTTCCATTGAGCCAGTATCAGGCAAAGTTGTTAT
>CAIVAH010000241.1 GCA_903903765.1 uncultured Methylococcaceae bacterium | reverse complement strand
GTGAACCTTGGTATTTTTTAAATAAGTAATAAGCGACATTTGAAATTCCTTTTGATGGACAATAATACTTCAACTAATCTAAAAGTCATAGCGTAAATTTGTAAACAGGCTTCTTCCTGGTGTTTGATACCTAAAACCACTCAAGCCTTCGGCAGCTAAACTGTAGTCTTTATCAAGAACATTATTTAATCTTAAATTAAGCTTTAACTTATCATTGATTTTATAATCGGCGACGATATTTGTTAAAGCATACCCACTTAGTTTTGTTATATTTGCTTTATCATCAAATCTCTTATCGGAAAAAGTCTCTTCAATGCCTATATTCCAGTACCCAATATAATAATTTAAGTTGATATTTCCAAGTACAGATGCTCTTCTTGGAAGATACTTATCTGTATCTTCATTCTTTGCTGATTGCGCAGTAATACTTCCTTTAGTTTGAAAATGCCCAAAAAATTGATCGCCTGAAATGGTTAAGCCATCTATGTTGGCTTTATGAAGGTTTGTTGTATTAGTTCTGGAGTTATTAACAGGAGTGTCACTATTATAAATAATAAAGTCATCTATTTTATTTTGAAAGATAGTTAAAGACATTGATCCTGCATCATCTTTATAACGGATACTTCCTTCAATATTTTTAGATTTTTCTGGCTTTAAGTTTGGATTGCCCAAAGCAGTAGAGTCTGCTAGCGAATAAAGGAAGTTAAATGATGGTGAAACAAAAGCTGTTCCGTATGAAGAAGCAATTGTCCAGTTAGAGTTTATTGAGTAGGCGTATCCAATGTTTCCAGTAATAGCATCATCGTAGACGCTATTAAAATCTTTGCGAATATTACTTTGAAAATTATGCCTATCTTCAATTAAACTATAACCAACCATAAGTCCATGATTCGTTCTCTGAGTTTTTTCATAAAGATCAGTTGTTTTAATTCTTTGTTGTAAGAAGTCATATAAAAGAGTAATTGAGCCTCTAGACAGGGCAATATTATTTTGCCAGGTCAATTGATCTTGGGTAGTTTTGTATAAATCAGACAAACTGGGATCGTCTTGACCGCCATTGAAATTTGCATTGAATTTTTGTTTATCTAGATATTTGTCAGTGCTTTGTCCGACTCTAATAGATGATTGCCATATCTTATTTATCTGACCTTTTAAATTGGCCGCATACGATTCTTGCTTGGTCTCATTTTTATAATCGACCCCTGGAGAAAAATCTGCGAATCGATTATCAAATTTACTTTTACCCTTACTTAAATAATATTGAAAATCTATTTCGTAGTTTTGGTTTATCTTATGATTAAGGGATGATGAGAGGCTATAATTTTTATATCCATCCTTATCTAAATTTGCTCCGTTAGCGCTATTATTAGAATTGGGAACAAAGGCAGAAAAGCCGTCCGTATTCATTGCAGCAAAATTAATTGCATAAGTTGTTTGATTATTCCCACCCCTAATTCCGCTTTGAAAATTTGAAGTGTTATAACTACCATATCCAATACCCACGTATGGTTTAAACCCATCCACGCCTTTTTTTGTAAATATCTGTATTACGCCACCAATGGCATCTTGACCATATAAGCTTGAAGCAGGACCTCTTAAGATTTCAATCTTTTCAAT
>CAIVAH010000240.1 GCA_903903765.1 uncultured Methylococcaceae bacterium | reverse complement strand
CCTTCAAATCTGTGGGAATATTCTATTTTAATAGATAAAGTAAAACTAAGATGATTAAAATACTTACACTACCAATAAAGAAATTGCGAATCAAATTTGAAGTATTATTGGCTAAAAATCCCTTATCAAACTCACTATAATATTTCATCTGCCCATTTGAATTGTAATACCCTTGCGTTAAATCTAATTTGAGACCTTTGCTTGATTTGGTCATATTTCTGAGATATTAGCCTAAAGCTAATTTTTAAACTTATTTCGATAAAAAATAGACAAAATAAGCTGATTTCTAACCTTAAATAGGGGGGATTTACCCCCGTGTCGCCTTATTAGGCGTACCTCTCCCGCTTAATGGATAACCCGCGTTTGATATTATGCGCTACGCACATGATTTCTACGCGCGTGCGATTTCGACCTAAGCCAAGGTAACGCGCTTTACCCATGGCGTAATGGAGTTTAAGTACGCCAAAGACACGCTCTACTGTACTTCGAATACGCGACTGTATTTGGTTAAATGCTTTATCTTCGTTTGTTAATGGGGTGTTACGATACGCCCGTTTAATTAAACAATTTTTGATGCCGCGCTTCGATAACCATTCGCTATGTACTTGGCTTTGATAAGCACTATCTGCATAAACACGCGTTTCATTACCCTTAAGTAGCGTTGTAAATCGATTTGAATCATGAACATTGCCGCAGTGTAATCCATCGCTTTAATAAGGCCATCTTCATCTACATTCAGATGTGCTTTAAAACCCTAGGTGCTTTTACTTTTACCATCGGAAGCGACTTTAACATTCCAACCTGCTTCTGGGTCTTGCGTAGAAATACCGTCTTTCTTTTTGTTGGGACGACATTGTTTAGCTTCAATCACGCTGGCATCGATAATACTGATCTCACCTGATTTGATGTAGAGGCCTTGCTCAGTGAGTTGATCATTAATAGCCGTTAGCAATGACCGCATTAAATATTTCTTTTCTAATAGTTGACGAAAACGCCAGATCGTTGAATGATCGGGAACCGATTCCGTGATGCTTAAACCTATAAAGCGGCGGAACAACAAATCACGTGCGAGTTGCTTTTCTAACGCAGGATCACTTAAAGCATACCAGCTTTGTAATAACAGGGCTTTAAACATCAATAACGGCGGCCAGGCTTTTTCTCCTCGCTTACTGGTATGTATACCGGAAAGTATCTTTTCTACACGAGACCAATCAATTAATTCATGGACGTCATCGAGTTCTTTTAAGGCCACATGCTCAATCATCATTGCATCAGCTAGGGTCGTTTGTTCTAGATTTTTCCATGCCATTTGAATACCTTAAAGAGTCATTAATGTTAGCCGTATGATCTCATTTATAGCTGATCTTGACTGGGTACGTGCAAAGGTCTCACTATAGTAATAAAAAATAACTATCATGAATTTAATTTGACAAATTTACGAATCAATTACTTGGACGTTTCTTGACAATACATCACGAAAAATCTCAACTAACTCTTTGACTTGTTCGGATGAGTATCGAATATTAGTAACCTGCGAAAACCCCTTGTATCTTTTTGGATTTACATTAATTTTATTAAGAATCATCAACAAGTTTTCTTTAGTTGGAGAAATTTTATATCCGTTACTCGATGAAATATCTTCCCCAATAGCACCTACATCTGATCCCACTACCCAACAACCACAAGCTACCGCCTCTCTAGTTACCAACCCAAAGCTTTCAGGCCAAATAGAAGGGGCGAATAATACATCTATTTGAGTGTAAAGACTTGCAATATTTTCTTGATCAACATAACCAATTGTTTTAACTGCGACTTTACCCCACTGAGTGATAGATATATACCCTCTCGACTTCGAACTATCAACTATTATTATTTCAATATTAATGGAATTCAATGCTAACACTGCCTGCTTAAAAATATCAAAACCTTTATGAGGAGACAACCCACCAATATGAGCACAAACAACCTTTTCGGTGTAACTTGTATCTTTTAAACCCCAATCTACTGTATCAGAAATACCATTCTTAT